>JAFZML010000018.1 GCA_017553255.1 Bacteroidales bacterium
ACGGATTACCTCCTGGGCGGTCCAGGCCTTCTGGACGGGCATCATCTCAAGGCGCTCTTCAGGGAAAGGATTGTGAAGGCTCACGGCAAGGTGGCACTTGCACTCATCCAGGAATCTCCGGAGGTTTGGAATGACGCCAATTGTGCTTAGAGTGATGCGTTTAGGGCTCCAGGCAAGGCCCCAAGGAGCCGTTAATACTGTGATAACCCTTTTAACTTCTTCCCAGTTGTCCAGGGGCTCTCCCATTCCCATGAAGACGGTGTTTGTGAGCTCACCGGCCTCTTCTACTCCGAAGTATTGGGACAGGATGTCTGCGGCGCTGAGATTCCCGTGGAAGCCCTGGCGGCCCGTCATGCAGAATTTGCAGCCCATCTTGCACCCCGCCTGGGAGCTTACGCACAGCGTCTTGCGCTCCCCTTCCGGGATCATCACCGCCTCAACGGCGTTTGCAGAGTCCCCCGATACCGGGAACAGGTACTTCTTTGTGCCATCGGCCGAGACCTGAACGTCAATTGGCTCCTGCAGGCCCACTTCCGCTATTGCTTCAAGGGCTTCCCGGCCGGCCTTGGAAAGATTTGTCATGTCCTGGATGGAACGCACGCGCTTCACATACAGCCACTGGGCAATCTGCTTCCCCGCAAAAGCGGGAAGGCCGGCTTCCAAGGCTATCTGTTTAAGTTCTTCAGGTGTTTTCCCCAGCAGACGTTCTTTCATATCACAAAAATACACATTTTCTTTAATCCTGCGCGGATTTTTTACGCTTGTGCCGCAGTTTGGCACAATAAAGGACTACTTTTGCATCCAGAAAGACTTGATAATTACCAGAGATTTCCTAACTTTGTAAATGCGGATGCAGGATGACCGCAAACATTTAAAAACACTTAGAAATGGCAAAAGAAGCAGACGTAGCCGGTATGAACGCCGCCAAACTCAAGGCGCTTCAGGCAACAATTGACAAAATTGAAAAAGACTACGGAAAAGGAACCATCATGAAACTTGGAGACCAGCCGGAATGGGACGCCTCCCAGGTTATCCCCAGCGGCTCCATAGCCCTGGACCACGCCCTGGGTATAGGCGGATATCCCAAAGGCAGGATTGTAGAGATCTACGGTCCGGAGTCTTCAGGTAAAACCACCCTGGCCATCCACGCAATCGCACAGGCCCAGAAAAGCGGCGGCATTGCTGCCATCATAGACGCAGAACACGCCTTTGACCGCACCTACGCAAAGTCCCTGGGAGTAAATCTGGATACCCTCCTCATTTCCCAGCCGGATAACGGTGAGCAGGCCCTTGAAATTGCAGATAACCTCATCCGCAGCGGCGCCGTGGACATTGTAGTCATAGACTCCGTGGCAGCC
Organism: Bacteroidales bacterium; assembly: GCA_017553255.1. Taxonomy (GTDB): domain Bacteria; phylum Bacteroidota; class Bacteroidia; order Bacteroidales; family UBA932; genus Cryptobacteroides. Next base: position 1,359 of record JAFZML010000018.1, read on the forward strand.
CTCACCCCCCGCGCAGAGATTGAAGGTGAGATGGGAGACAACAAAGTTGGCCTCCAGGCCCGCCTCATGAGCCAGGCACTCCGCAAACTCACTGCAAACATCTCCAAAACCGGCACATGCTGCATTTTCATCAACCAGCTGCGTGAGAAAATCGGCATCATGTTCGGCAATCCTGAAACAACCACCGGCGGCAACGCCCTCAAATTCTACGCTTCCGTGCGCCTGGACATCCGTCGCACCACCCAAATCAAGGACGGAGACGACGCCCTTGGCAACCACGTGAAAGTGAAGGTGGTCAAGAACAAGATGGCCCCGCCTTTCCGTAAGGCAGAATTTGACATTGTGTTTGGAGAGGGTATCTCCCGCAGTGGTGAAATTGTGGACCTTGGCGTAGAACTTGGCATAATCCAGAAGTCCGGCTCATGGTTCAGCTACAATGACTCCAAACTGGCCCAGGGCCGTGAGGCCGTGAAAGCCCTCATTCAGGATAACCCTGAACTCTCAGAGGAAATAGAGGCCAAAATCCGTGAAGCCCTGGTAAAGGTCCAGGATTAATCTGAAACATACTCCCCTATTGCGCCCAACGTGCAGGAATTATTGCACGTTAGGCGCAATATAGGCGTTTTTTGCTCCCAACGTGCAGGAATTATTGCACGTTAGGAGCAGTCAGGCATACATAACCACAAGTTTAAGTAATTACTATATGAAAAAAATACTGGAAGTTCTTCAAAAAGGGAATGGAGAACTACAATTCAATACAGATATTGACATCAATAAGAATCCCGACGCCATACCACAGATTGCATCAATGGGTGCTTTCTCAATGTCAACCAGTCTTTGGGGAGGGAACGAAGCATCAGTCCTTGCTGTCCTGCGTGCCCTCACCATTGCGGATTTATCCCTGTGTGTTCACAGAAAAGAAATAATTAAAGAATTGGAAGAGTGCGCCAGGTCTCTTGAAAACTGCATGAACCAGGCCCGCAGAGAATTTGAAAAAGCCGGTGGCAAAATTGCCACATTCCCACCAGATGTCAAGCCACCAAAATCCTTCAGTTAATATGGTTAAACGATACTTTCTTATAAGTACGGACCATCTTGAAGACAAGATTTGGTTCCATGACGATGAAGATTTCAAGGCCGCTATGAACCTGGTGGCAGTTGCCGCTTTTGTTTTGGGAATAAAAATCCTTGACTTCACGTTGATGTCTAATCACGTTCACTTTGTTGTCCTGTCAACCCGTGATGAGGTAGGGCGCTTCATTGATTACTTCAAAATGCTGTTCAGCAAATACTATAGAAAGAAGTATGGGGTTCAAAAGTTTTTGCGTGGAAATGTCTCCGACATCAGGGAAATTGAAGCTGATGGTGAATCGCTGGAACGTGGAATAGCATACGTGCATATGAACTGCGTAGCGGCAAATATCTGTGTCTATCCCTATCAATACAGATGGGGATGCGGCGGCCAGTTCTTCAGCCAACGGCCAATGGAACAGGGCAAATGTTTGGGAGATTTATCATTCCGGGCACAGTACAGCCTGCTCCATACAAAAGTAAAGCTGCCGCCATCGTTCCGGATTACTCCAGACGGCCACATAGACCCTTGCAGTTATATCGCTATTGCTCAAGTTGAAAGGCTTTTCAGAACACCCAAACGCTTCCAGTACTTCTTAAGTCAGTCTTCAAAAGCCAGAAAAAGGCTGTCAGAAGAAGCAATGCCATCTTTCCGTGACCAGGTAATACTTTCCTCTGTGAATGATCTTTGCAAATCTCTTTTCAGAAAAGAATGTTTGGAGGAATTGACGGATGATGAGCAGGGAGAACTGCTCCGTCAACTCAGATACAGGTTCAGCGCGGATATAGCGCAACTCTCACGCGTGACCGGCATTCCATACCCAAGGGCCTGCAGCCTGATAGAATCATTCTCCAACTGCTCTTAACGTGCATAAAAACATGCACATTAAGCGCATTTTGGGCACTTTTTGAGCCCAACGTGCAGGAATTATTGCACGTTAGGCGCAGTGCCGGAAATTGCAAAGATTTGCAGATACTCTCCGGTGAGGCCACCCTGGCCGTTCTGGGAATCTGCAACAAGGAGGAGCGCCTGACGCCCGCCGGAAAGTTTGGGGCCAAGGCACATGCCCTCATAATTGGCCAGGTTAAGGGCAGAAGTCACAACGCGGGTGAGGAGCTTTTTCTCCAGGATACCGCCCTTGTCCTTCAGAGGGTCCACAACGTATAAAGTGCTGAGAGTGAATGCTCCCAGCGCTTTTTCTATGATGCTGCCGCCGGGAACGTATACCTCCCTTTCAAGCATGATGAGGCGGCCGTCTTCCAGGGCGGTCATGGCGGAAAGGCCGTGGACATAGGCCTGGGCCGAAGACACCTGATCATCACTGATGACGGGCTGGTCCATCATATAAAGGTAACGGGCATCCGGATTGGTGCCTGAGAAACGCTGCAGCCTTATAATGTTCTTGTGGAGGCCTTCTTCCTGGAGGGATTTCTCAGTGGCGGCCCAGAAGAATCCGTGAGCCGCGTCATAAGCCAGAGCCTCAAAGCCGGCGTTGGGCTGGATGGCCTTAAGATCTTCAGGAACTTCAAGGGAAACACCTGTGGGCTCACCTTCAATTGTATATTCACGGACCGACTGGTCTCCTTCCGCACTAACAAACAGAGTGTTGGAGGAAGGGACATACACTATGTCTTCATTGTCCTTGCCGCCATCCTTGCCGGAATTGCCGGGGACTTCCTTTGCCTGGATGCCGCCCACAACACCTGCCTCATCAATGGGAATGTTGAAAAGGTGGATGCCGCCGCCGGTGCTCTTGTCATGGACCAGGGCGTAAACATTGTCCTTCACGTGGGTGATTCCAGAGAATTCCCCGGACGCCACGGGCATACGGTGCTGTCTGAGGTATTCGGCCTTTATATCTGACTGAGAAGCAGACGTAGCATACTGCACAGGCTCAAAGCTGCCGTCCTTTTCCAGCCTTGCCGTCCAGAGTGAGCCGTCATCCATCTGGACGAAGGCTATCATGGGCCAGGTATCCTCCGCTGCCAACGTGTCCTTTATCTGGACCTTGCCGGAGAGGTTGTCAAGGCTTTTTGAGAGCAGCGCGGGCTTGTTTTCAAGGGAGTGCAGCTCTATTGCGGTGGCCTTGTGGTTTGAAGGGACCTTGAATTCAAGGTTCACTTCATTTACGCCGTCATCCTCTGAGGCGCCGGCCTGTTTGGCCGATGCCCCGCAGCTCCAGACAGAAAGCCACGTGAGAACAATTCCAAGGATTTTTGTGCTCATTAGCCTTCAGCGTCTTCTTTGAGGGCCTTCTGGTAGCATTCCCGGCAAAGGGGCTCATAGGTGTCCTTTTCTCCAAGCACAACAAGTTTCTTGGAGGCCGACAGACGATGTGAATGGTTTGCAAGCGCACCGCACCTTACGCAGATGGCATGGACCTTCTGGACATCCTCTGCGATAGCCATGAGACCGGGCATGGGGCCGAAGGGCTTCCCAAGGAAGTCTGTGTCCAGGCCGGCAATTATAACACGGACGCCGCGTTTGTTTGCCAGCTCCTGAACAACTTCAATGATGCTTTCATCAAAGAACTGGGCCTCATCAATGCCCACAACCTGGACGTCAGGCTCTATCTGGAGCATCCTGGACGGGGATTTGATGGGGGTGCAGGAAATGCTGTGGGAATCATGGGAAACCACATCAAGGTCTGAGTATCTTTTATCTATGGTGGGCTTGAACGTTGCTATTTTCTGCTTTGCGAACTGCGCCCTTTTGAGCCTTCTTATGAGTTCTTCTGTTTTTCCGGAGAACATGGAGCCACAAATAACCTCAATGCAGCCCGATTTTTTTGCATTTTCCAAAAACATTTCCGTAACTTTGTTAGTGTTGACTTACAAATATAGTCAATTATGGAGAAAAGTCAAACAGGAAAACTGTACATAGTTCCAACTCCGGTAGGAAATCTGGAAGACTTTACATTCAGGGCCGTCAAGGTGCTGAAGGAAGCGGATCTTATTCTGGCCGAAGATACCCGCACCACGTCCGTGCTTTTGGGACGCTATGACATCCACGTGCCGCTCCAGAGCCACCACAAGTGGAATGAACACAAAACCGTAGAAGTGGTGAAAGAGCGCATCCTTGGCGGGCTTAACGTGGCACTTGTCTCAGACGCCGGCACTCCCGGGATATCAGATCCCGGATTCCTTCTTGCACGTGCATGCGCAGAGGCCGGAATAGAGGTACAGACACTCCCTGGCCCTACGGCCTGCATCCCGGCGCTTGTATCTTCAGGCCTGCCCTGTGACCGCTTTGTCTTTGAGGGCTTCCTGCCGCAGAAAAAGGGCCGGCAAACACACCTGCAGGCTCTTGCCACGGAAACCAGGACTATGGTTTTCTATGAATCTCCATACCGTCTTGTGAAAACCCTGGAGCAGTTTGGGGAGTTTTTCGGCCCGGAGCGCCAGTGCTCCGTTGCCCGTGAAATCTCCAAGATGTTTGAGGAGCACCGCCGAGGCACCTTAGCTGAAGTTGCCGCATGGTTCCGTGAACATGAGCCCAAGGGAGAGATTGTGATTGTGGTTGCCGGCGCCGTGCCGGAGAAATCTTCAAAAAAGAAGCGTTATGGAAGAGGGGAAGAAGAAACGGAAAGCGCTTAGCGCCAGTTTCGTCACCGGGGCAATTGCCCTAGTCTTTCTTATAATAGGTTATGAGGTGGCCGTGTTCATTCACAAGGCCGCCGTTACCCGTATTGAGGCTGCCCGGGACCATCCGGATACCGTGTACGTGTATGTAGCGGGAGATACGCTCGCTTCGCTCGGTATGACAGACGATATGTCATCCCGAGGCCTTAGGCCGAGTGGATCTCAAACGGTTATCCGTAAGAACTCCCATCACAGCCCCGTGGTGAATGCCGTCCGGAATGCTACCCGCCGGGTGGAGTCATTCCGTTTCAATCCCAACACGGTGAGCGTGGAGGACCTGCAGCGCCTTGGATTCAGTGAAAAGCAGGCGCAGTCCATAGACAATTACCGTCAAAAAGGCGGGCGCTTCCGCCGCAAGGAGGATTTCGCCCGCAGCTATGTGGTTGCGGACTCCGTATATGACCGCCTTGAGCCCTTCATTGACATACCGCTTCTGGATATCAATAAGGCAGACAGCACCGCTCTACTGGACCTCCCTGGAATCGGCCCCTATTTTGCCGGCAAGATTGTGAGCTACAGGAACAGCCTCCACGGGTATTCCTCCAAAGAGCAGCTAATGGAAATCTATCACTTTGACCG
>JAFZML010000179.1 GCA_017553255.1 Bacteroidales bacterium
ACACCCGTATGTCTCTATGTATACCTTTTTCATCGGGCACAAAGGTACGCATTTTTTGGGGAATTGCTAGCCCACAACCGTGCGGCAGTCGTCAGAGAATGAGAAGAAGGAGTCCTCCGCCACCACAATGTGGTCCAGGAGTGTTATTTCCACGGCCCTGAGGGCGCCCCGGAGGCGGTCTGTCTGGGTGATATCGGCCTGGGACGGCATGCAGTCCCCATTGGGGTGATTGTGCACCAGGATTATGTAGGAGCACTGTTTTTCAATGGCTTTCTTGAGGATGCGGCCGGTGTCTAGGAGCACCATCTCAAGGCTACCGGAGTGGATCATCTCCTTCCCAAGGATAAAGTTGGAGCGGTTAAGGTAAATCACCCAGCATTCCTCATGGTCAAGGCCTTTGAGGAGCGGCAGCATGAGGGAATAGGCAACCTTGGGGGAGGTGATGGACTTCTTGTCCAGGATTGCGTTCTCTTCAAATGAGCGCCTTCCCAGTTCAATTGCGGCCGATAACGTGAGCGCCCGCACTTCTCCCACGCCCTTCAGTGACATCAGTCTCTCAAGGGGCATAGTGGAAAGGAGGGTGAGCCGCCCCTCGCTTATGGAGATAAGCTCCTGCGCTACATCCATCGCGCTCCTGCCGCCGGTGCCGCTTCCAAGAAGCACGGCAAGGAGTTCTGTATTGCTGAGGGCCCTGGCTCCACGTTGCCGGAGCCTCTCCCGGGGGCGCTCGTCCGGGAACATTTCCTTAATCTTCATGCCCCCAAGTTAGGGCATAAAACGCAGAAACAACACCATCCGTTGAAAGAAAGTGTTGTTTCACGTGAATATTTTTACGTTTTACTGGATGAAGGCCAAAATCTGTCCTTTTACAACAGTTTCTCCTTGCTTAGCAGTGGCTGCTACAACAACTCCGTCCACGGCTGATACAACATCTTCGATGCCGTAAAATGCCTGCACATGGCCTATGACATCTCCCGCTTTCACCTTCTTTCCGGCTATGGGAGCGCCGGAGGCGTCAATCACGTCAAGCTCCCACAGGAGCTGTCCCTTAACGGGGCTCTGGACCGGCGTGGCCTTGGGATATTTCTGGACGTATGCGTCAATGTCAAACTTCGGCATCTCCACCACAGGGCGCTCTATAACAATGGGGGCGCCGGCCTTGGCCTTCATCTCGGCCAAATCCTTGTTGAAGCGCTCCTTGGCAACTCCGCTGCGGTAATCCCTGTACTGGCGCTCGAACATGGCCATGTTCAGAAGCTCTTCGTCGTCCTCTCCGTAATCCCAGCCTTCGTCGTCCATCATCTTCCGGAACTTTGGCAGTTCATCCGGGTACTTGTCCTGAGGATTGCCGGTGTAGAACTCCATGCCTTTCTCCTTGGCCAGTGCCACAATCTCCGGATCCAGCTCTCCGGGGAGTTTACCCATGTTGCCCAGAATCATTCCCCAGGTGTCCTTGTCTATGGTTGTCCAGCGGGGCTTGTCCTGCAGCATGTTGAAGAGGTTCATCAGGGCGGTATTCTTCACATACTGGCTGAATGGCGTCACCAGCGGCGGGTAACCCAGGCGCGGCCATACGTACTCAACCTCTGCGAAAAGCTTCACCATAAGGGTATCCAGGCTCATTTCCGGACGCCCATGGGCGCGCTGGGTGGCGTTGATTGCCCCCTGGAAGCCCTTAAGATCGGCCATCATGGAACCCATCATTCCTCCGGGCAGGCCGCAGCCCACCAGCAGGGACGTCATCTGGGAGTTTGTAGGGTTGATCCAGTAACCCAGGAAATCGTCTATGAACTCCTGCGTGAGGCGCCTTACCTCCATATATGCGTCCATGTTGATGTCCTTCACCTGGAAGCCATCGGCCTTCATCATCTGCTGAACGGTGATTACGTCCGGGTGCACTTTTCCCCATGAGAGCGGCTCCACGGCCACATCTATATAATCCGCGCCCGCGCGAGCCACCTCCAGCATTGAAGCCGGAGAGAACCCTGGGCCGCTGTGCCCGTGATACTGTACCTTGATTTCCGGATGCGCCCTCTTGATGCCCGCCACAATCTGGCCAAGCTCCGTAGGACGGCCGATTCCCGCCATATCCTTGAGGCAAATCTCATCCGTGCCGTATTCCACCAGCTGATCCACCAGCTTCAGGTAATAATCCACCGTGTGAACAGGGGAGTGCGTGATGGAAAGCGCCGCCTGGGATATCATTCCGGCTTTCTTGGCAAATTCCACGGAAAGCTTCAGGTTGCGGTGGTCATTGAGGCCGCAGAAACTGCGCGCGATGTCCGTGCCCTGCTTCTTTTTCACCTTGAACATCAGCTCACGTACATCTGCCGGCACCGGGTACATACGGATGGCATTGAGCCCGCGTTCCAGCATGTGAGTCTGTATGCCCGCCTTGTGGAACGGAGCCGTCCACTTACGCACAGACACATTAGGGTTCTCACCGTAAAGCAGATTCACCTGCTCAAACGCACCGCCATTGGTCTCCACGCGGTCAAAGCAGCCCATATCAATGATGGCCGGAGCCACCCTCACCAGCTGGTCCACCCTAGGCTGATACCTTCCAGAGCTCTGCCACATATCCCTGTACACCAGGGAAAACTTTATTTCTTTCTTTGCCATAGCAACTTGTTTACGTCATGCTTCACGTTCTGCCCGGGCACTTTTCTTCGCCCTGCCCCAGGCTATCTTCTCCGTCATGCCCCAGGCTATCTTCTCCGTCATGCCCCAGGCTATCTTCTTCGTCATGCCCGGCCCTGACCGGGCATCTCTTTCTTCTCATGTCTCCTGTCATTCTTGGCGTTTCTCCTTGTCATTCTGAATTCTTCACCTGTCATTCTGAGCGAAGCGAAGAATCTCTTTCCAGACACATACAAAGATACGAAATAAATTTTGCAAAACCGGAAAAAAGACGTACATTTGCAGTCCCAACATGGTGAGTGTAGTTCAGTTGGTAGAGCATCGGATTGTGGTTCCGAGTGTCGTGGGTTCGAGCCCCATCACTCACCCTCCCAGCCCTGGTCCCCGGACCGGGGCTTTTTTTTGTGGTTTCCATTGCCGTGTTTGCACTCAGATTGCCTGTAGTGGCGTTTTTGATGCCAACACGGCATTGATTTCCCGGAAAAAGGCCGATTTCCTTGCCGTGTGGGCACCAAAATCGGTCTTATACGCGTTTTACGTGCAAACACGGCCAAGCAAGCTGCTATGGGGGAGAGGGCGCCCCTCCGGTCAGTCGCCAAAAAAGGGGCTCGCCCGCTCGCTTTGCGTCTCAACTCCTCCTTTTAGCCCCGCTGGCGCGGGTCTAACGTCGTCGAACAAGTTCCGCAATGCCCGTCAGTCGCCGACCGGCTCCTTCCGGTCACCGCTCCCTCCTCATGGCCCTCGCGCCCTCCCTTTTTTGACGATTCCCTCCGGTGCATCCCTCTCCCCCATAGCGCCTCTGCCCGGTTTTGTCATCCTGAGCGAAGCGAAGGATCTATTCTGGGCTTGGGCGACAGCCCCGGCAGAAGACTTTGAACTATATATGCCGGCCCTATATGGACAGGGTGGGTGATGAGGCCGATTAAAACGCCAAGGCCGGGGCATAGGTGAATAAAGCGTAAACGTCCGTGGCACGCCGCAGGCGTGTCCCACGGATTGGAGCCCGTCGCCGAAGGCGCAGCGACAATGATTTTTGGTGGAAGTTAAGTGGCTGATAGTGAGGGGATTATGAAAGAGTCTGGTAGAATTATTTCTACCAGACACTTCTGTAAGTTGCTGATAATCAGGCGGTTAAGCTCCACCGGAAGGGGAGAACTTTGGCGGGTGGAACCGCAAGGGGAGAAACATCAGTGGCGGAAAACTTTGACGGGAAAAACCGCCAGGGAAGGCTACTGAGCCTGCTGGGCAGCGGCGGCCTGGGCCTGGAGTTCTGCCTGGAGGGATTCCAGGGTGCGGCCTTCTGCAATGCCGAGGGCCTTGCGGGCTTCCGGGGTGAGGTCAATCACCTTGGCCTCATCAAAGTAGAGAGCTTGTGAGAAGTCGAACAGGGCGGTGAGGCCTTTAGCCTTTGCCAGTTCCTGGACGGCTTTGTTGGCTTTCTCGTAGATGGGGGCCTGAAGCTGGTTCTGCTGCTGCTGGAGCTCCTGGGAGATGTTTGCCTGGAACTCCTGAATGCGGTTTTGCATGTCTGAGAGCTCACGCTCCTTGGATTCCTTGATGGCCGCAGTCCAGGTGGCCTGCTTCTGCTGATACTGTGAATACTTGCTCTGGAATTCTTCCACCATGGCGCTGTAGGTTTCCTCGGCCTCCTTCTGGGAAGCTGCAATAACCTCACGGGCCTGATCCATTTCAGGCATCAGGGCTACAAGCTCTGAGAAATTTACTCGGCCGAATGTCTGGGCCTGGAGGCTCAGGGTGGCAAGTGCTGCAAGTGCGACTACAAAAAGCTTTTTCATATCAAATACATTTATCGTTTTCAAATTAGATCCTTCGCTGCGCTCAGGATGACAAGAACGCGCTCGGGATGACAGCGTGGGCTCAAAATGACAGGCCAAGGCCATAATTCTCAAAAACCATACCTAGAACTGCTGACCAAGGACAAAGTGGAACTGGCTGCCACCGTTCACGGAGTCATCGAAGCCATAGCCCCAGTCTACGCCAAGGAGGCCGATCATAGGCAGGAACACCCTCACGCCCACACCTGCGCTGCGCTTGATCTGGAATGGATTGAACTCCCGGATGTCACTCCAGCAGTTACCGCCCTCCAGGAAGGCCAGCACAAAGATTGTGGACTGAGGCTGCAGAATAACGGGGTAACGAAGTTCCACTGTGAACTTGTCATACACGTTACCTGCGTAACTTTCATAATTGCGGCTGTAGGGAGTCATCTTCATAGGGGTGAGGGAGTAATCCTCATATCCGCGGAGAGAGATGATTTCTGCGCCGTAGGTCATATAGCCGGACATACCGTCGCCGCCAACCTGGAAGTTCTCAAACGGGGAGTAGCCCCAGCTCCGGTTATAGTAGCCAAGGTATCCAAACTGTGCGCGCGTCATGAGCACAAGGTCTCCTACGAGCTTTGTGTACACGGTGGCGTTGAATTTCCACTTATGGTATTCTATCCACTTGTATCTTTCGGCCGATGTCCAGTTGTCATAATTGACGTCCTTCCAGCTGTTTACGGGCACCTTTACGCGGTTTCCGTTGTTGTCATAGTCCCATGTATACTTGCGGAACAGGGAGTACGGAGGCGTGAGCTGCAGGGAGGCGGAGAATTCAGAACCCGTACGGGGATAGATCTGCTGGTCCGTTGAGTTACGTGACAGCGAGAGGGTATAGCTCAGGTTATGAGAGATACCGTCATTAAATGCAAAGTAACTGTTGGTCCAGTTGGTGAGCTTGTAGGTTTGCCAGCTAAGGTTGTTGTAGAGGACAAAGTAGTTGTCCGGCCACTTAAGGCGCGTACCAAGACCGGCGTTGAAACCAAACACCTCAAACATTTTGTCCGTTGAAAGGATGCCTATTGCAAGGTAGGAGTCCGTCATCCTGGAATAATAGCCTGAGATGCTGAGGGACGTGGGGCGCTTGCCGAAGAGCCAGGGCTCCGTGAAGCTGGCGCTGAGGTTGGTGTAATACTGGCCGTTGGTCTGGAAACGGAACGCGAGGTTCTGGGCGTCTCCAAGCGGGACGGGCCTCCAGGCACCCTTCTCAAACATACGGCGGGTGCTGAAGTTGTTGAAGCTCACACCTGCGGTGAGAACAAACGTATTGCCGCCCCAACCGCCGGAGAGCTCCAGCTGTGAGGAAGGCTTTTCCGTTACATTATAAATAATGTCCACGGTGTTGTTCATCTGGTTGGGGATGATGGAATATCCGCCTGCGCCCATTATGGCCTCTGCGTCAAACTGGCCCATGGAGGCAATTTCACGGATGGAACGCTCAAAGTCACTCTGTGAGAACAGATATCCGGGCCGAGTCATGAGTTGACGGCGTACAACCCTTTCATTTGTGAGGTCATTACCGTTGATAACAATCTCATTGAGGGTTGCGGGCTTTCCTTCAGAGATGCGCATCTCAACGTCTATGGAGTCATTCTGGATGTTGACTTCCACGGGATTGATGTTGAAGAAGAGGAAGCCGTTGTCACGGTACAGCTTGGAGATGTCATATTCATTCTCCTTGCCGCCGCCGTGGAGGCGTTTTTCCATTGTGACAACGTCATAGACGTCTCCCTTCTTGATCTGGAGGATGTTGTTGAGGGCCTCAGAAGGATATACGGAGTTACCTGTCCAGGTGATGTTGCGGAAGTAGTACTTCTTGCCCTGGTCAAACTCCATGTCAATGTTCAGGTGTTTGGGATCAATCAGATAAACGGAGTCCCTCACAAGGCGGGCGTCGCGGTAACCGGCTTCATTGAAGGCGTCAATGACGGTTTTGCGGTCTGTCTGGTATTCCTTCTCCTTGAATTTCTTGGACTTGAAGAAGTTGTACCAGGTGGCCGCGTGGGTTTCCTTCATGTTCTTTGCCAGCTTGCGCGGCTTGATATCGTTGTTGCCGATATAATTGATGTCCTTGATGCGGACCTTGCTGCCACGGTCTACGGCAAAGTTCACGCGGATGGCGCTGCGGATCACGGTGTCCTTGGTGACCTCAGTGTCCACCTTCACGTTCATGAAGCCCTTTTCCTTGTAATAGCGCTTGATGATGTCTGTGGAAGTGTTCTTGACGTAGTCTGAGAACTCACGGCCGGGGCGGAGGTTAAGCCTTTCCTGGAGGTCCTTCTTTTCTCCGGACTTCACACCGGTGTATGTCCAGCGGGATACGCGGGGACGTTCACGGATTACCACCTTGAACCATGCGGTATCTGCCTTGGTACTTACGGAATCTATGCGCAGGGCAACGTCTTCAAAGTATCTCTGGGCCACAAGGCGGCGGACAATTCCCGTTACGTCATCTCCGGGGACGGTGATTTCCAAACCCTCCCTGAGGCCGGTGAGCTGGAGAATCTGATTCTCTGAGAAGTACTGGTTGCCTTCCACGCCAACACCGCCCACAACGTACTTGCGGGGGTGGGAATAATCTATCTCTACACCGCTCTGGGCCCGGAGGGAAATCCCCAGGAGCGCCAGAACCACTATCAAAACGAGTCTTCTCACAGTCATTAATATCTATCCTGCAAAGTTAACATTTTTATTTAACTTTTCCATAGCGGCGGTCACGGCGGGCGTATTCCTGAAGGGCCTCCTCAAACTGCGGTTTGCGGAAATCCGGCCAAAGTACGTCAGTGAAATAAAACTCCGTGTAGGCGCACTGCCACAGCAGATAATTGGATATGCGTATTTCTCCGGAAGTGCGGATAAGAAGGTCTGGATCCGGGATATCGGCCGTCACAAGATACTTGTCAAAGTCCTGAATTTCAAGGTTCTCGATTTCCTGGGCCGATAATGACGCCGCGGCCTTTTTCATGGCCTGGAGGATGTCCCACTTGCCGCTGTAGCTTAAGAACACCACGCAGGTGGTGCCGGTGTTTCCGGCGGTTTCCGCCATCATGGAATCTATGCCGGCGTTGAGGGAATCTGATAGGCGGGCCCTGTTTCCAAGCACCACAAAGCGGATGTTGTACTTCATGAAGCGCCCAATCTCATTTTTCATGGACTTCATCATGAGCTCCATAAGAGTCATGACTTCATCCTTGGGACGGTTCCAGTTTTCCTCTGAGAAAGCGTACAGTGAAAGGTACTTGATGCCTTTTTCAACGGCGAATTCCAGGCAGGCACGGACGCTTTCCACGCCCTCCATGTGCCCAAACACGCGCTCACGGCCACGGGCCTTAGCCCACCTGCCGTTGCCGTCCATTATTATAGATACGTGCTGCGGTATCCTGTCCATAGATTACTCGTTGTTTCGCATATCTTCTCCCCAGAAAAGGCGTGAGGTAAGGGCCTTCACAAAGCCGGATTCCGGGAGCCGGACACGTTTGAGCGAAAACTGTGCCATCTCCACGTGAATTGTCCAGTCCGTCTGAATTTCTTCCACGCGGTTGTCCATGGACATTGTGGCCTTGCCGTCACGGGACTCGAAGGAGATATCTACCTTGGAGGTTTCAGGGATAACTATAGGACGCACGTTGAGGTTATGCGGGGAAATAGGGGCCAGCACCAGAACCTTTGTATCCGGCATGCAGATAGGGCCTCCCACGGAAAGGGAATAAGCAGTTGAGCCAGAGGAGGTTGCAACCAGAAGGCCGTCTGCCCAATAAGTGGGAAGGGGCTCTCCGTCAATGCTCACATGGATGCCAAGGACGGAAGAACCGCTGCGGTGAAGGGCCACCTCATTTACGGAATAGGGGAGCATGCCGATAGTGCGGCGCGCCTCCGGACCCTTAAGCGTGGCATTGAGGACGGTGCGGTACTCTATGCTGAAATCTCCCTCCACAAGGGCGTTGCGGACAGCTTCCGGACGGTTCTCGCAGAGGAAACCGATTCGGCCGAAATTGACGCCCAGGATAGGGAGGCCGATATCCGCCACAACATGCGCCGCACTTAGGAAAGTGCCGTCTCCGCCCATTGAGAGCACAAGGTCTGTGTCCGGGCGGACATCGGCCTTGGAAGAGATTTCATATACTTCAAAGGTTGCCTCCCGGAGGTCCTTCAGAAGGGCCAGCATACGGGGGTCTTCCCTTAACTCATCTTTCAGGATGAAATATCCAATTTTCATATCTTCCTTGTAAATCAACCTGCAAAAGTAACATATTTTGCACAAAAATCCTTACTTTTGTACCATATAAATAGAGAATATGACCAGACTTAGCGTAAACATAAACAAGATTGCCACCATCCGCAACGCCCGCGGAGGCAATGTCCCGGACGTGGCGCTGGCGGCAAGGCGGTGTGAAGAATTTGGTGCAGAGGGCATCACAGTGCATCCCAGGCCGGATGAAAGGCACATCCGTTATGCCGATGTAAGGGAAATCCGCCCGCTCATAAAGACGGAATTCAATATTGAGGGCAATCCCACGGTGCAAAGTTTTGTGGACCTTGTGATGGAAGTGGTTCCGGATCAGGTTACGCTGGTTCCGGACGGCCACAACGCCATCACCTCCAACGCCGGCTGGGACACCATTGCAAACAAGGAGCTTCTCACCGGCCTATGCAAAACCTTCCACAGCAAGGGAATACGCGTTTCCATCTTCATAGATCCCGTCCCGGAAATGGCTTTTGGGGCGGCCGAATGCGGGGCCGACAGAGTTGAGCTTTATACCGCCGCTTACGCGGAGGAATACCCCAAGGATCCGGAAAAGGCTATCGAGCCGTATCTGGAGACGGCGGTGGCGGCGCGTGACGCAGGGCTCGGCCTTAATGCCGGGCATGACCTTTCCCTTGAAAATCTTGCCTATTTTGTTAGCACAATTCCCTGGACCGCGGAGGTTTCTATCGGCCATGCGCTTATAAGCGATGCCCTCTATATGGGCCTTGCGGAAACAATTAAGGCATACCTTAAGGAGATTCGTAAAAAATGACTATCTTTGCAGACTAGACAAAAATTTAACACGTTATATGAAAAAGATCAGCATTATCGCAGGAGTAGTTGCCCTTATGGCATTTGCAGTGTCCTGCAACCAGAACCAGACAGCCGCTCCTGAAGCAGCAGCCGCACAGGACAGCACCGCCGTAGCAGGCAGCATTGTTTTCTTCAATATGGACAAGGTCATGGAAGGCTATGACATGGCAAATGACCTCAATTCCGTATTTGAAACCAAAACCTCCGGAATTCAGGCCGAGATTGACCGCCGCGGCAAAAAGCTGGAAAAGGACATGACAGATTTCCAGAACAAGGTGGACAAAGGCCTCCTCACCACTTCCGTGGCCCAGGCCCAGTACCAGAAAATCCAGCAGCAACAGCAGGATTACCAGCAGTACGTTGTCCGCAAGCAGCAGGAAATGGGTGAAGAGCAGCAGGTTATGATGAACCAGATTGCAAACGCCATTGCAGAGTACGTAGAGGAATACAACGCAGAGCACCAGTATGCCCTCATCCTCACCACCGCAGGCGCAATCCTCAGCACTCCCGTTGTTACCGGAGACCCTAAGCTGGACATCACCGAAGACCTCCTTGCCGGCCTTAACGCCGCTTACATCAAAACAAAGGAAGCATCTAAAAAGTAGTTAGAAGCTTTAAGCAGAATTGTGCAAATCCAGTTCCTCGGAGCGAAGCGACAAAGTCACTTCCCCGAGGGAAGGGATTTAGGGAAGGGGTAACGTGGGGCCAAATTTTGTGCGTGGGCCTTTCAGATGAGGATTGCTATATTGTCAAGTTTCTATCCGCTGCGCGGCGGCATTTCCCAGTTCAATGCAGCATTATTGCAGGGGCTGGGAAAATGTCATAAAGTAAAGGCCTGGAATTACAGCCGCCAGTACCCTTCTTTCCTGTTTCCGGGAAAAACCCAGTACGTAACCCCGGAGGATGAAGCAATGCCGGTGGAGGCCCAGGCCACGCTGGATACGCTGAATCCATTTACCTGGATAAAGACGGCAAAGGCCATCAGGGCCTGGAAGCCGGATCTTCTTATCCTGCCGTACTGGATGAGCTGGTTTGCCCTGCCGCTGGGCTATGTTGCCCGCCGCAGCGGCGCCGGAAAGTGCCTTGGGCTCCTTCACAATGTGATTCCCCATGAGCCGCACTTTTTTGACGCCCCGCTCACAAAATACTTCCTGAGGGCCTGTGACGGCTTTGTGTGTATGGCAGGGAGCGTGGAAAATGACCTCCTGAGGCTTAGGCCCGGAGCCCCGCACATAGTGCAGCAGCATCCGCTGTACACGCACTTTGGAGACAGGCTTCCGCGGAAAAGGACAGATAAGAAAACGCTCCTTTTCTTTGGCCTGATTAGGGAGTACAAGGGCCTTGACATACTGCTGGAGGCGTTCCGCGCCCTTCCTGAAGATTACAGGCTTGTGATTGCCGGAGAGTGCTACGGGCCGTTTGAGAGGTATCAGGAAATAATTGATTCCCTGCCCGGAAAAGACCGCGTAGAGGTGTTTCAGGGCTATGTCAGGGACAGTGAAGTGAAGAACTACTTCAGTGAGGCGGATCTTGTGGTGCTCCCGTACCGCAGCGCCACCCAAAGCGGCATAAGCGCAATAGCCTGCCATTTTGGAGTGCCAATGCTGGTAACGGACGTTGGAGGCCTCAGGGAAGAAGTGGGGGTGAGTGGCACGGGGATTGTTGCAGAGCGCCCGGACCCTGAAGTGATTAGGGCGGAGATCCTGCGCTTTTTTGCCGATGACTCCCTCCGTAAAGGATGTGAAGAGGCAATGGCCTGTGAGAGGGAACGCCTGAGCTGGAGCGCATTCTCTGCCGCCTTGACAGAATTTGCAAAAACGTTGTAGGTATGAAACGTTTTATTACAATACTACTGAGTGCACTTTTTGTGTGCAGTGCCGCGTTTGCGCAGGAATACGTTCCTACGCCCGTTACCGTTTCCAAGGAAAAGGTAAAGCTTAACGGCAAGGTGTACCTCTCCCATGTGGTACTGGAGCGCCAAACCCTTTTTGGCATATCCAAAGCCTATGGCGTAACGGAGGAGGACCTCTATGAGGCAA
>JAFZML010000180.1 GCA_017553255.1 Bacteroidales bacterium
AACCAGGACAATACCCGCAAGGCTGTCCGCTTCTCCGTCACAAATCTTGGTACTTACCAGTTCAAGTCTCCCACTGTGGCACTTGGAGAGACCGGTAGTGCCAACGTAGGTATCTATGCCGCAGATCTGGACGCAGACAATGTCCAGGCAACAGTTTCCGGCAGCGCCCTTACTCCCGTAACGCCTATCTATTGGGCAGTGGGTCAGGCCGATGACACAGAGACCCAGTTCATCGCACGCTATCCCTATGCAGCCGGTGCAGGTATCACGGATGCTTATGAGATTCCTTCAGACCAGAGCAGTGAAGACACCTTCACCTATCAGGAGAACTTCATGAGCGCCGTAGCCACTTCCACTCCCGCTACGGATGCCGTGAACTTTGCTTTCAAGCATCCCTTTGCCAAGGTTCAGGTGAACATCACCAACAATCTTGGTGCAGATGCAGCTGCATCCCTTGTGATGAAGCAGGTCAAGATGAACGCTACAGCTCTCAATCTTGCAACAGCTCCTGCAACTCCCACCCTTGCCGACACCAAGGTAAACGTAGTTGCATACAAGGTTTCCGCTACCAGATTCGAGCTTGTAATCATGCCTCAGGCCGCTACGGCAGAAATGGACATCGTAGTAACCACTACCCTTGGCTCAATTTACACCTTCCGTATCTCCGGTGAATACACCTTTGTTGCCGGTAAGGTGGCTGTTGCAGCGGTTACTCTTGATCCCGTGGAGGGTATCGACAGCAGCCGTGATGAGGTTGGCGCACTTTCTTTCAGTGATCCTGAGGAATGGACCAATGGCGTTGCAACAACTATAACAGAAACAGCAGACCCTGTTGCCGGTAATTATTATCAGGTAGGCGGATGCCTCTATGCTACCGCAGATAAAGGCGCAGACGCATGGGATAAGTACTACAACATGCAGTACACCGCAGAGAACACCTGGACCATCACCATCAACTATGATGAGGCAATGACCGATGATGAATCGGGCAAGGGATTCATTATCCGCAGGGGTGAAAACTACTGGGGCATGTGGACCGGCTCAGAGCACATTGACAATGAGTATGTCCTTGAGCCTACCGATGATACCCACAAGAACATTAAACTTGCCGCTGCAGGTAACTACACCCTGGTGTACAACTCCAGCAGCCGCATCTTTACCACTATCACACGTAACGGCGACGCCGAATAAAACAGAAAAAGTATGAAAAAAATAGTATTGGTCCTTGCTGCAGCCCTTGCACTGGCAAGCTGCGCAAAACAGGAGAGCATTCGTTCGGCCCAGCCCGGTGAGGTTAGGTTCACAACCAACATCCAAACCTACACCGTAAAGGCTACTGACACCGCTTTTGAAAACAATGACCAGGTTGGTATCTTTGCCGGCGCTCCCATCAGTAAGAACAATGTGCAGGCAGCCGTTTCCGGCACCAGCCTTATTCCCGTAACTCCCATCAAGTGGGTAGACGGCAACAACAATCTTGTAGACTTTGTGGCATACTATCCTTATGCAGCAGATGCAACCCTTACGGATTACGCCTTTGCAGTGGAAGCCAACCAGGCAAACCTTGGCAATTACAAGAAGAGTGACCTCATGCTGGCCAAGACTTCATCGGCTCCTGTAGAGACCGCTGTAAACCTTGCCTTCTCACACGCCCTTTCAAAGGTTGTCATCACCCTCACAAACAATGTCCCCGAGACCACTGTTAGCCGCGTGGAATTTGAAGGAGTTGCCATGAGCGCAAAGGTGAACCTTTCCACCGGCGCCCTCTCTGAACTTGGCGCAGCCGGCACCATCACTGCAAATGCCGCAGATGCAGCCTACCAGCTTATCCTCCTTCCCCAAAGCGCAAGCCCCAAGGTGAACGTATTCCTGTCCAACAACATCAAGTATACGTATGAGCTTGCATCGGCCTTCACTTTCAAGGCCGGAAAGAAGGCCAGCGCAGCACTTGTGGTGGATCCTCAGCAGGAAGCCGGCGCAGTCCAGTTCTCCTTCACCGTGGCCGATTGGGTGGTAGACACCGACGCCCTTGAATTTGGCGAACCTACCGTTGAGGAAGCCGCCGCCGAGCATACCTGGAGCGTGATCGGCACATTGAATGAAGACACCTGGACCACTGATATCCCCATGGTCCTTACCGACGGAAAATGGACTGCCACCATCACTTACGCTGCAGGTGACGAGTTCAAGCTCCGCGCAGACGGCGCATGGGACCTCAGCGCAGGTATAAAGTCCGATTGGGAAGGCCAGGTATTCATTGCCGGCGAGAACCCCGATCCTTATCTTGAGGAGAACAGCCCCCGCAACATCAAGCTTGAAGCCGCAGGCGAGTACAAGCTTGAATTCGAGTATCCCGCATACAAGTTTGTGGTTACCAAGCTTGGAGGTGAAGATCCCCAGCCGGCAGAAACTGGCAAACTTACAGTGAACGTGTACAACGGCCCTTCATGGAATCCACTCTATTTCTATGCATGGGTGGAGGCCGATCCCTGGCCACACTTCACTGCTGATTGGCCCGGCACTGCCGCCGCTGCAGAAGACGTAGTGGTAGGTGAGAATGCCTTCAAGTCATTTGTGATGGATGCCGCTCCTCTTAACAGCGACAACATCTTCTATATCCTGTCAGATGGTACCGATGCACACAAGACCATCAACCTGAAGTTCCCCGTAGTCCTTACTGAAGCTCAGACTACAGTCTATCTTGAACTGAAACCGGATGGTTCTGTAGTCCTTATTGAGGATCCCGCCAACTTTGAGCCCACCGCCGCTCCTGATCCCGCAGCCGGTCCTGTATGGGCAGTCGTCGGCCTTGCTTCTGATTGGAACACTGAGCATGAAATGACTCAGGATACCGAAGACGAGAACCTCTGGACCATCACCGTAACCCTTGGCGCAGAAGCCGCGGAGAAAGACGGTTTCAAGTTCAAGATTAAGGGTGACACCACCTGGGCCACTCAGTTTGGCGTTGATGCAACCGCAGAGACCAACGAGTTTGAAATCACTGAGGCCGATCAGGTGGTTAACCTTGTAGCAAATCAGGGTAATTCCAAGAACATCATTATCAAGCCCTTTGCTTACCAATACAAACTGAAGCTGTACGTTGATGGTGAAAACAAGGGTAAACTTCTGGTAACCAAGCTCTAATTCTATTCGTACCCCATGAGAAAATACATAGTCATATTTCTAGGTATTCTCGCCTTGGGTGTATGCTCGTGCCGAAGGGGTAAGGAGAATCCGGAGGATGTGAGATATGCTATGAGGGAAGATGTGGTGTTTACCGCATCGGCCTCCGGCTATGTCACAAAAGCCACGGATTCCGCCCTGGAGGACGGTGACCGGCTTGGAATCTTTGCCCTTGACCCCATTGACGCAGTGAATGTGGCAGGAACGGTGAAGGGAGGAAAGGTCACAACCGCAGTTCCCGTGAAGTGGGAACTGAACCAGAAACAGGCAACCCGTTTTGCCGCGTATATGCCTTATCTTGACAACCTTGGCGGTATGGATGTAGTATTCAACGTCAAGGCCGATCAAAGCACTTACGCCGCATATTCGGCCTCCGACCTCCGTTATGCCGTTGCCGACGCACTACCGGGATCTGAGGTTGCCCTCAAATTCCAGCATGCCCTGTCAAAGCTTGTGGTGGTTATGGAAACGCAGGACGTGGAAGTCCAGTCCGTCACCACCGGTGAAGTAGTGACAGGCCTTACGCTGAATATGGTGGACGGCAACGTCGAGGCTACTACCCTCAGGGGTTCCGTTACCATGGGGCCTGCGGTCCAGGCCAACGGCTCAGTGGGCCATGTCGCCATTCTTGTGCCCCAGAAGGACGTTTTCCCTCTGACGGTCACCCTCAAGGGAGGCAGCGTGATAGAAGCCACCATGCCCACCACCGTCACCCTCCAGCCCGGTATTGCCTACAAGGCTACAATCGGCCTTACCGGAACCTTCAAGCTGGAAGTGACAGACTGGGCCGATGACGGGCAGATACCCTATATTATACAAGGACAGTAGTATGAAAGCACGTATCATAACACTTATCATTGCGGCTTTCGTAGGAGTTGGAACCTTGGGGGCCCAGAACCGCTGGGCTCTCAAGACCAACGTCCTTCACGACGCCACCGCCTCCGTGAACCTGGCCCTTGAATGGGGATTCGCGCCTCATTGGAGCGTGGAAGCTTCCGGAAGCCTGAACTGGTGGGACTTGCCCGATGGCCTTAGCCTGAGGCATGCCATAGCCCAGCCGGAACTCCGTTACTGGTTCTGCGACCGTTTTTCCGGATGGTTCGTAAATGCCCACGCAATTGGAGGCTATGCCCCCAAAGTGGGCGGTTTATGGGACTTCAGCCAGTACTATGAGAAGTTCCCCAATCTCAAGAACTTCTATCTCCAGAAAGCCATCATGCTTGGTGGAGGCTTGGGCTTCGGCTACGACTTCATCATTTCCCGGCACTGGAACCTGGAGCTTGAGATGGGACTTGGCTACCTGTTCTGCAAAGGCGACGAATACTCCGACGGAGTCCTTATCCTGAAGGGTTCCAAGTTTGATTACATAGGCCCCACAAGGCTTGCAGTTACGTTCTCTTATCTGTTCTAGGCTATGAAAAAGACATTTTTATTAATTTGCCTCGCGCTGCTTGGCGGCGTCATGGCCAGCGGACAGGAGTATTCCAACGACGTTGCCGTATCCAATGTGGAGTTTGTAATTGACGGAGCAGACCTTGTCGGTGAGATGGATCTGGATTTTTCCTATATAGATCCTTCCCCCACGGAGCAGCGTAATTTCTCCCTGGTAATCTATTCAGGGGAAAACTACATCACAATGCCCGTTGCAAGCGTTCTTGGAAGGCGCTGGTACTACCATTATGCCCGTGAGCGCAGAAGCTCTGAGCCCTTCCCCCAGAACAAGCATACCTGGTATTACAAGGATGCCCCCAGCCCCTACCACTTTGTTTTGAGGACTACCTTCCAGGAGTGGATGGAGACGGCCCAGATCCGCATTGACGCGGAAGTTGACGGCTGCTGCGGCAAGGAAGGTCACGATGTGAAGGGCGTTCCCGTGGTGAGCGCAAAGCTGCCCGTCATTGAGAAGGAACCTGAGGTTGTAAAGCCCGTCTACAGGCCGGAATTCATCTATGTGCTCCCTCCGGCGGAAACCACCGTCAAACACCGTGACATCTCCGGAGAGGCGTACGTGGTATTCGCTTCCGGCAAAACGGCCGTAGACCCCGCATACAAGGACAACGCCGCGGAGCTTGAGAAGATTCGCGCCACCATAGATTCCGTGAGGGCCGATGTTGATGTAACCATAACGGACGTCATCCTGAAGGGATTCTCGTCGCCGGACGGTAAATTTGCCACCAACGAGAAACTCTCCAAGGCACGTACACAG
>JAFZML010000181.1 GCA_017553255.1 Bacteroidales bacterium
GCTCATTATGGCTGCTACTATAAGGCAATGCCACATAGGGAAAGTGAACAGCCCTGTCCAGTAAAGGATAGCGCCTGCAAGGACGGACGAGAGAAGGCCGCCGATGAAGCCCGCCCAGGATTTCTTGGGAGAAATGGAAGGACAAAGCTTTGCAGGCCATATTTTCTGGCCCAGAAGCATCCCAAAGCAGTATGCGCCGGTATCAGAGGCCCAGATGATGACAAAGAACGCCACCATGAGAAGCCCGCTGTAAGTGCCGTTATTGTACACCACGGCATTTGAGAGCGCCAGGGGAAGACCTATATAGAGGAGACCTGCATACAGGTACCCTGTTTTGAGGAAATCCTTGTGGTTTTTCTGGAAAATGGAGACAATCATCACGGCGCCGACCATTATGCAAAGGCTGGGTAAAAGAGCCTCTGAAATGGGTTCTCCCCTGTAAACGCCGCTCCCGGTAATCCACAGAAGGGCTGCTCCCATACAACCTGCAAAATTCTGTAATACCCTGTAGGAGTTACCCATGGTGATATGGTAAAACTCCTGGAGCATTATATAGGATATGAGGGAGAACAGGATTGTGAAAGGAATCCTGTGAAAAAGGAGGCCCCCCAGCATGATTGCCAGGAAAATGACTCCGAATATGGTGCGTTTTACTGTAGAGTTCATTCAGCAGGTGAATTTTGAGGTTTCTCCTCTTCCTGGGGGAAACGGTCATCGGCCTCAGGCTTTACTTTTGGACCCAGTATTTGCTCTATATCTTCTGCAAAGATAACTTCTTTTTCAAGAAGGATGGCACCAAGCTTCATGAATTCATCCTTGTGGTCTTCAATAAGCTTACGGGTACGGTCATGGACGTCCTTCACTATGGACTTGACCTCCTTGTCCATAAGCTCTGCGGTTTTCTCTGAGTAGGGCTTTACAAGGTTGTAGCCGCGTGCACCGCTGGAATCATAGAATGAGAGTGCGCCAACGCTTTCTGACATGCCGTAGTACTGGACCATGGCGTATGCCATTCCGGTCATGCGCTCAAGGTCATTGAGAGCGCCCGTAGAAGGCTCTCCGTTAAGGATTTCCTCTGCTACGCGGCCGCCGATGAGAACGCTCATCTGGTCCATCATGATGGAGCGGGACCAGTTCTTGCGCTCCTCCGGGAGGCTCCAGGTAAGGCCCAGGGCGTTGCCGCGCGGGATGATGCTTACCTTAAACACTGGATCTGCGTAAGGAAGGAGCCAGCCAACAAGGGCGTGACCGGCCTCATGGTATGCCGTGGTGCGTTTTTCTGCGGGAGTCATTATGGTGTTGGACTTGCGTTCAAGGCCGCCGATAATGCGGTCTACGGCATCCAGGACGTCCTGCTGAAGCACGGCGCTGTGGCCGCGGCGGGCGGCAGTGAGGGCGGCTTCGTTACATTCGTTGGCGATATCGGCCCCGGAGAAACCGGGAGTATGCTTGGCCATGAACTCCACGTTGAAGTCTTCTCCCAACTTGATGCCTTTCAGGTGCACCTGGAATATCTCTTCCCTCTCCTTGAGTTCAGGAAGCTCAACGTGGATCTGGCGGTCAAAGCGGCCGGCGCGCATAAGGGCCTGGTCCAGGATGTCTGAGCGGTTGGTGGCCGCAAGCACAATTACGCCGCTGTTGGTGCCGAAACCGTCCATTTCAGTAAGGAGCTGGTTGAGGGTGTTCTCACGTTCGTCGTTGGAAGAGAAGCCTCCGTTCTTGGCCCTTGCGCGGCCAACGGCGTCAATTTCATCTATGAAAACTATGCACGGGGCCTTTTCCTTTGCCTGGCGGAAGAGATCCCTCACGCGGGACGCACCTACGCCCACGAACATCTCTACGAAGTCTGAGCCGGAGATTGAGAAGAACGGAACGTTGGCTTCACCGGCCACGGCCTTTGCAAGGAGGGTTTTACCTGTTCCGGGAGGGCCCACCAGAAGTGCTCCCTTGGGGATTTTGCCGCCAAGGGCTGTGTATTTTGAAGGATTCTTCAGGAAATCTACAATTTCCATCACTTCTTCCTTTGCGCCGTAAAGGCCCGCCACGTCCTTGAAAGTGACGTTTACCTGGCCTTTCTCCGCTTCCCTGGCGGTGGATTTACCGGTATTGAACGGGTTGAAACCGCCGCCACCGGGGCCTCCGGGGCCGCCTGCGCCGCGGTTCATTCCGCGGAACATAAGCATCCAGAACACCACAAGTATAAGGAGCGGCAGGAGCATCTGGAGTATATCCATCCATACGCGCTCCTGGTTTTTCATTATTACCTTGAATTGGTCTGCGGGTACCAGCTGGGCGTTGAGCTCCTGGAACTGGGCTTCGGGGTCAAACTTTGTGGATACCAGGAAATAGAAGTGCGGGGCGCGTCTTGGGGGCTGCCCGCCGCGGAAAAAGTCCGAGTACTTTGCAAGGCGTTCCGGCCTAACCTTTACTTCACCTTTGAAGTCATTGCGGATAAAGGTGATTTCCGCAACGTCTCCGCTTTCAATCATATTCCGGACATCCGCCCACTCAATCTTTTCCGGGGCTGCCGTGCGCTGGTTTGAGAACAGCATATAGCCTATTCCCAGAAGCAGCAAGACGTAGAACCAGGAAAAGTTGATATTTATAGTCTTTTTAGCCATTTAGTCCTCTTTTTTTGCCGGTTTTGTGCTTTTGCGAAGCTGGTACTCCTTGCGGGGGACATCGGCCCAGAGGTCCTCCAGGCGATAGAAATCCCTGTATTCCTTAAGGAAGATGTGGACAACTATGTTGCCGTAATCCTGGATGATCCAGAAGTTGTTGCCTTCTCCCTGGGAACGGAGGAGCCTGTGGCCCTCCTCCTTCATCTTTTCCTCTATGTTGTCTGAGATGGCGCCAACCTGGGTTGTGTTGGAGCCGCTGCACACCACAAAGAAATCTGTGATGGCACCGTCAATTGACCTCAGGTCCAGGGATACTACGTTCTCCCCCTTCTTGTCAAGTATTGCGTCTGCTATAAGCCGAAGATCGTGGGTAATCATATATGATTTTTTCTTTAATCATACAAAGATAATCAAAAAAAGCACCATATCAAACCCTCTGACAATTTGGCAGATTGGACATAGGCACATTTTGCTTATATTTGTATCCAGTAAGCGTCAATTAGACAGTTTCAGGGCTTGTAACAAAAATGTTACCAAACATAACAGTTGTGTTATATTAATTGAAAATGAGCGTAAAAATGTATATTCAGGTAATTGTTCCGCTAAAGCTGGACTGGGAACCTGTATACTCTGTCCCGGAGGGCCTGGAGCTGGTTAAAGGAGACCGGGTAAGCGTCATTTTCTCTGGTAAAGAGTACATTTCCGTTGTCAGTAAACTGGATGTAACCCCCCGGGACGGAATCCGTGAGAGTGAAATCCTTCCGGTCCTTGACAAGGTGGATTATCTTCCCCGAATCACTGAACTTGAATTCAGGTATTGGGAAATGACGGCTTCATATTACCTTTGTACGCTTGGTGAGGTTTACAAGAGCGTCTATTTCCGGGACCAGCAACCGCCGCGTAAATGGACCTCCCGGGACAGGAGTGCAGTCGCAACCCTTACGGAGCTTTCTGCGGCGCAGGAAAAGGTATATAAAGGCATCCTTGATGCCCCCAAAACCGTACTCCTTCAAGGCGTGAACGGGAGCGGAAAGAGGGAGGTTTGCCTCAGACTTGCTGCATCGGCAATGAAAGAGGGTAAGTCCGTCCTTTATCTTGTCCCGGAAATTGCCTTCTCAAATACTCTGGAACAGCGCGTCTCCGGTCATTTTCCGGATTACATGCTGTATCACAGCGGCCAGACCCCGGCCAAAAAGCGGGATGTGGTCCTGGAGGCAAGAACCGGGAAACCGGTCTTTGTCCTTGGTGCCAGAAGTGCGCTCTGGATCCCTTTCAAAAACCTTGGCCTTATTATTCTGGACCAGGAACATGAAGCCTCTTTCAAGCAGGATTCCCCCGCCCCCAGATACAACGCCCGGGAAAGCGCCATAATGCTTTCCACCCTGTGCGGCGCAAAGGTGGTACTGATTAGTTCAACTCCATCGTTGGAGTCTTTGTATAATGCTGATAATGGTATCTTTACAAAGTTTGAACTAAACGAACGCTTTAATAGCGGAGAGGCACCTGAATCGGTGGTAATAGACCTTGGCGCAGAGAAGAGAAAACGGGCGGTGAGCGGCAGTTTTTCGCTCAAACTCCTTGCCCATATAAAGAATGCTCTGGAAGACGGCGGCAAGGTGCTTGTCGTTTGCCGTGCAAAGGCTGCCATAGATGAGTGCTGGGAAGAACTGGAAGCCATTTTCCCTGGGGCGGCTGGCATTGATTTTGTCTCCCCCATCGGCGCAAAAACCGTCCCTGAGGGGGAATACGCCCTCATTGCCGTTCTCATGGCCGATTCCATATTGGGACGTGAGGACTTCAGAAGCGATGAACGCGCCCTTCAGCTATTTTCCCTCCTTGGCGGCAAAACCGGCCTTCTGGTAATACAGACAAGGGAATCTTCCCACCCCGTCTTTTCATCGGCCAGGGCGGCCAGTCTCCTTTCAGAGAGGAAGGTGGCGGGATATCCTCCCTATACCCGCCTGGTAACTGTTTCTATGTCAGACACTGACCAGCACAGGCTCTCCCTCCGGTCCAGGTTCCTCATGAACAGGCTCAGGGAAAAGCTCCAGGGCTTCTCTGAACCACAGATTCTGGGCTCAGGTGAGGGCGTAATAAGGATTTTTTTCAAGCGGGACAGGAATCTTCAGCCCGGTAAGCAGGCCCTATATCGTGAAATAACTTCTTTTGAGCAGCAATACTCCTGCCATATAGTCATTGATGTAGATCCGGTGTAATTCCGTGGAACTTTGTGGAACAATTGCAAGGTTTTCCCAAAATTATTTATTAATTTTGCCAATTCAGATTCCCGGTCGGAGCCGGGAATGACAAAATTGACTATGGGAAAAATTATAGCAATAGCCAACCAGAAAGGCGGTGTGGGAAAAACCACCACCGCCATTAACCTGGCCGCATCTCTTGCGGTCCTTGAGAAAAGAGTTCTCATCATTGACGCAGATCCTCAGGCAAACACCACTTCCGGCCTTAACTTTGATCCGGAAAACAGTGACCACCGCACTCTGTATGAGATACTTATCGGTAAATTATCGGCCAGTGACGCGCTCATTCAGACGGAACTCCCCAAGCTTCACATGATTCCCTCCCACATTAACCTTGTGGGTGCGGAAATAGAGCTCCTGAATATCCCTGAGCGTGAATCCGTGCTCAAGAAGGCGCTGCAGCCCATCCGTGACAACTATGATTTCATTATCATAGACTGCTCCCCTTCCCTGGGCCTCATCACGGTTAACTGCCTCACTGCCGCAGATTCCGTCATGATACCCGTTCAGCCGGAATTCTTTGCCCTGGAAGGCCTTGCAAAACTTATCCAGACCATACGTCTGGTCCAGAACGGCATAAATCCCGCCCTTACCATTGAAGGTTTTGTGGTCACAATGTTCGACGGCCGTACCAAGGTTCACAACCAGGTGGTGGCCCAGCTCCGTGAGCATTTCCAGGATATGGTGTTTGGTACCGTCATCCAGAGGAGCATACGCCTCAGCGAGGCTCCGTCCTACGGTAAGCCCATCATCCTTTATGACGTGATGAACAACGGAACGTCAAACTATATGAATCTGGCAAAGGAAGTACTGGACAAGAACAACAACTAATATGGCAGCAAAGAATCAGTATGGCCTAGGAAAGGGCCTTGGCGCGCTCCTCGGAGGAGAAGACCTCTCGGAGCTCAGAAAACCGGTTGGCTACATCAACAAGGAAGTGGTTTCCCAGGAAGGCAAACCCCAGGATACCTCAGACGTCCTTCGCATTCCCGTAGACCTCATAGAACCCAACCCCTACCAGCCCCGTATGTCCTTTGCTACGGAAGCTATGCAGGAGCTGGCGGATTCCATCCGTACATTCGGCCTTATCCAGCCCATCACCGTCCGCCGCAAGGGAGACAAATACCAGATCATAAGCGGTGAACGCCGTTACCGCGCCTCCATCATGGCCGGCATGGACATGATACCCGCATATATCAGGGACGCCTCCGAGCAAGGTATGCTTGAGATGGCCATAGTGGAGAATATCCAGAGGGAAAACCTGGACCCCATAGAGGTTGCAATGAGCTACCAGCGCCTGATGGACGAATGCAACCTCACCCAGGAACAGATGGCAGACCGCGTGGGTAAAAAGCGCGCTTCCGTTGCCAACCAGCTCCGGCTCCTCAAACTCCCCGCAAAGGTTCAGCATGACCTTAAAGTGGGCCTTGTAAGCGTGGGGCATGCAAAGGTGCTGCTGGGTGTGGAAGATCCCGCCACCCAGGAATTACTTTGTGACCTCATTGTGAAAAACGGCCTCTCAGTGCGTCAGCTTGAGGAAAAGATAAAGGCCATGGGCAAGAAGAAGGATACCGTCTCTGAGGACGGCGCCCAGGAACTTCCTGAAATGTATTACAGGCTTCTTGAGAACGTGGGCAAGTACTTTGGTGATAATATATCCCTCAAGCGCTCACGTGACGGCAAGGGCACAATGACCATCAAGTTTGACTCCGACGCCCAAATGGAGCAATTCCTCAAAGCCCTGGATCTGAGATGAGGGGTTTCCGCCTCATAGTTCTCCTTACAGCGCTCACGTTGTGTTTTCCGCTGGCCGCCCAATATAGGGACGACCAGTTTAAACGCGACGCCTTTACCCAGACTTATGCCGATACAACGGAAAAGACCAAGACGGATACCACCCAGCTCTTCAGTTTCAAGGAGTTCTTCGGCGGTCTTGCCCACAAGAGGACGGCTTCCCTGAAAACCCTCACCATGGGTTCCACCATCTTTATCGGCGGCAACCAGATTTACCACAAACAGTACTGGAAACTGCCCATAATCTACGGCGGAATAGGCGCCGGCATATACGGCGGAATCCATTTTGGGAACCTTTACAAGAATACCGGGGAAACACGTTTCCAGACATACAGCACCCTCTCCTATGTTGGAGCGGGGCTTGTGTGGTGGGGGTCCCTTATGGACGGAGCCGTATGTTTCAAGAGTAATAAACATCCGGAGCCTGCCCGCTCTACGGTATATTCCCTGCTGCTTCCTGGCCTTGGACAGATTTATAACGGGGAGTTCTGGAAAGTGCCTCTCTATCTTGGCATTATGGCGGGCTCGCTCAATTTTGTTGTGGACAACAACCAGCAGTATAACCGTTGGAAAACGGTGTATGACATGGCCACATCGGAAGATCCTGAGGTTGAAAAGCCGCCTTACAGCGCTGAAAACGCAAAATATTTCCGTGACATATACAGAAGGTACAGGGATTACTCTATCCTGGCGGTGGCGCTCACCTACCTTATTCAGGTGATAGACGCCAATGTGTTTGCGTATATGCAGGATTTTGAAGTGAACGACGACATTTCCATGCGCCTTGAGCCTTCCGTTCAGCCGGTTCAATATGCTGCACAGGGCGGAGTGCCTGCGGCGGGCATGTCGGTGGGATTGTCCGTAGGGTTAAGATTCTGATTATGAGAAGATTGATTATTGCCATCCTGGGCCTTTTACTCTCTTCCGGATTTGTATTCGGCCAGGATACGGATACCCTTTTGCAAAGGTGGTACCTTCACCGCCAGGCCAGGACCCAGCAGCCGGACGCCGGGTACAACATGGACTCTGTGAAGTTCAATACCAATGTGCCTGATTCCGTGCTTATGGGCCGCCTGGAAAGGATGCACAGTTTCATCACCCTCCCCTATAATGAGACGGTGAAGAATTATATGGTACTGTACAGCGAGAAGATGCCAAAGAGTATGGCCGAAATACTCTCGCTCAGTGAGTATTACTTCCCCATTTTTGAAGAAACGCTTGACCGTTACGGACTGCCCCTGGAACTGAAGTATATGGCCGTCATAGAGAGCCATCTCAACCCCAGGGCGGAATCCGTTTACGGAGCAAAGGGCCTGTGGCAGTTTATGTACCGCACCGGCCTCAGCTATGGCCTCAGGGTGAATTCCTACATTGATGAGAGGATGGATCCAATCCTTTCCACGGACGCCGCCTGCAGGTACCTGAGGGACGCATACGCTATCTTCGGCAGCTGGCCGCTTGCAATATCGGCCTACAACTGTGGCAGCGGTAACGTGAACAAAGCCATCAAAAGGGCTGGAGGAAGCATGGATTACTGGAAGGTCTACGATTACCTCCCCCGTGAAACCAGAGGCTATGTCCCCGCTCTTGTGGGCGCAATGTACGCAATCAACTATGCCAAGGAGTATGGAATAAGGCCAGATCCCGCCGCCGTGCCGGAATACGTGGACACTTTCCACGTGCATAAGAACCTGCACCTGAGGCAGATAAGTGAGGTGATGGGAATCCCCATGGAAGATGTCCGGGACCTTAATCCCCAGTACTTCAAGGATTATGTCCCCGCCGCCGGTACCACCGAAGTAATCCGCCTCCCCTTCGCATACAGCGCCTCATTTTTGGACCTCCAGGACTCCATTTACAGATATAAGGCCGATGCCCTCCTTGGCGGCAAAATCACCGATGGCCGTGAAGTTGTTAACGGCCGCCCCGTCCAGACAACCCAGGGCACATCCTGGGTATATTACAAGGTCAAATCCGGAGATACCCTCAGCCATATTGCCAGAAAGTATCACTGCACCGTTTCCCAGCTCAAATCCTGGAACAACCTCAAGAGTGACCGCATCTCAATAGGCCAGCGCCTGAAGGTGGGAAAACGCTAGGCATTCCTCTTTTACTGGTCTTGGGCACCAGGATGGCGATTCCGTGCCCGTGAAGATGTTTTTGGCACTTGCGGGCACCAGGAGGCCGAATCTGTGCCCGTGTAGGTCTTTTGGGCACTTGTGGACACCGGGAGGAGGAATCCGTGTCCAATGTGGCGTTTTTGGCGTTAGCGGGCACCAGGAGGCCGATTCCGTGTCTGAATTATTTGGGTGCGGGGAACATGGAATTCACCGTGGAGGCGGGAAGCTGCAGAACGATGGAAATTATCCTGTTGGATGAATTCAATCTGGTTTTCATCATTTTTGCTGCTTCAAGCCGTTCATACTGAGTCATTTGTCTTATCCCTTTTCCGGGGAACCAACTGGCCACTATCTGAAAAGTCTCCTCAATGGGAATCTGGATATTTTCACCAAGAATCCGGGCAATCTCTATATCTGCCTCTCCCCTTCTTGTGAGAAGGGAAAAATACTGGTTGGCATTATTGAAAAGGGATTCCGTAATTCTGTATTTGACAAAGCTGCTTCTTAAGATCATACCGTCAAGTACACGATAATGTTCTGGCAGGTCAACATTGTGAGAACGGCAGATAATCCTTTTTTCACGGCCTCCCACCTTGGGGTATTCAATACCTTTATCAAATAGCCAGAGGTTCCCGTTGAAAAACAGGTTCGCGGATCCCCATGGATAGCCGGTGGGCATTGCGTCGAACCTTGCCACATATGCATTTCTGTCCGTGTAACATATTCTGTTACGGAACTGTTTCAGATCTACGGTCTCTTCTATCTGAATGTTCCAGTCTTTCAGCGGAGGATTTCCCAGGGACCTTTGGAGTTTTCTTTGAGAGTCCCGCAGGAAATCCACGAATCCCTGCACGCGGCTGATGTCTCCCCTCCCCATGATGTGATGATGATTTGTCATCTCCACATCGTCCAGCACATCCATCCCTGACCGAGCCGATGCAATTGCAACCATATTGGTTCCCATCATAAACTCTTCCCGGCTTTTGTACAAGGCCCGGTCTAGGTTTTCAGTTGTGATATAATAGTAAGGACCATTGTCCAGAAATAACTGTTCACATTCTTTTTCCCTGTTCCAGTAATTGTTCTTGTCTACATCCATTTGTCTTTTGTCATTAGTTGTTAATACTTTTCTTTTACACGGACACCGGGAGCACGAATCAGTGTCCGTGTAGGTCTTTTGGGCACTTGCGGACACCGGGAGGAGGAATCCGTGTCCAATGTGGCGTTTTTGGCGTTTGCGGGCACCTGGGGGGCCGATTCCGTGTCCGTTGGACGTCATCGGTCACAACCCGCACTGGAGTTGGAGATTCAGCGTGGGAGCGAAGGGACGGCCTACCCGTAAGAGGCCGGAGGCGCGGAGATAGACGCGGAGGTCCAGGCGGCCGAGGCGCCACTTCACGGCGCCGGTGGCGGAGAGGGATGCGCCGCGGCCGTAATAGGCCGGGACGGAGAATGTTCCGGGAGCGTCTCTCTCATACACATAAATACGTGCCGCCCAATTGTCTACCATAAACCCGGTTACGCGGAAATAGGCCGAAAATCCCGCACGGGGCGTTTCCCCCTTGTATCCGCCTTCCAGGTATCCGAGATATCCCCAGCGCTCACAGTGAACACCTTCCAGCCTAAGAACTGAAAGCCAGGAACCTGAGGTAAAACGAAGGTCACCTCTGAGGTCCGTGCGTGGTGCCTCGTAATTCCGATACCTTTCCGTGACGCGGCCTTCAAATGACCACAAATCGGTAATAATCCATTGGGTACGCCCGTATGCACGTAGCTGGAAGCGTCCCGGGTCCGTATAAGGTATTGGAAGAAGTGCTGCATCGGCCGTCACGGATGCAATGACCTTCCGGTTCCGGAATTCCAGCCCTGCCGCAGCGGCGTACTCACCGTTCTTCTTGCCGGAGTATTTCATGGGCACAACCCTCCCCTGCAGCGCCAGGCGGAAATATTCCCCCAGAGATACCTTGAAGGCCGATATTCCTGCCAGAGACCCGTTCCTGAAAGAGAGCTCCCCACTAAGGAGTGCGCCCCTCAGGTTAAGCTTTGCATCGGCCGAAACCATCCATTTTGCCGATGGCGATGACGCTGCTGTGAAACCCGCCTGGAAGCGTTTTCCAAGGAACTCTCCCCTGGCCCCGAAGGTGCGGTCTAAGGACCCGAACGCCTGCGCCCTCCAGTGGAGGGAAGAATATTCGTAGGCAAGGCCCCTTTGGACCCCGGAACTGGTAAAAGACCACACCGGAGATATGCCCTGGGCACGCTTCAGGAAGGCATCAACGGTGGAGAGGCTCTCCATTGAGAACCCCGTCCAGAGGCCAATTCCTTCCGCAAAACGTATCTTGTAATCCCCCGCAACAATGCGGTGGTTCCCAAGGGTAGCCTCACCAAAGAAGGTCCCGTCCCAGTTCTTGAAGCCACCGGCACATCTCACGGCGCCGCCAGCTCTCCAGGAACGCCCGGTTACCTTCACTTTTCCTCCGGCCGAAGTAAGCGTCCCGCGTAGCAGCGTCTGCGTCTTTATCCGGACGGTGTCCGCAGCTCCGGGAAGGCGAGAGGATTCCAGCGAGAGGAATGGCCGGAGAACTTCTACATCGGCCTTTGTAAATCCCTCAAGGAGAGAGAGTTCCTCCCAGGAAAGGATATCCCCGGAGGTGGCCCTGTAATCCCTTATCACCGCCACCTGGTAATCAGAAAGGATGGCCGATGCGCGGAGGTGGTTCGAGTTCACCTTCACCGGCCTTCCCCGGCGGGATTCCAGGATGTCCACAATCCCCTCATCAACCTCTTCCTCAGACCCTGCTCCGCTAAGCAGCATGGCCGCCCGGAGTACCTCCTGATCCTGCGCCGCCGCGGGTAATGCAAGCGCCAGAAACAATATTCCCACGTACTTTCTCATGCCCCAATTTACCTAAGAAAAACGCCATTTTGAAGGGGGTGTTGATAACTTGTGTTGTTTCACGTGTTTTTTTTGATGTTTTTTGTTAAATTTGCAAAACCGCTGCTTTTTCCTATGGAAAAAAAGATCACTTTACACGACAAAACGTTCAAGTTGTATATCCCAAATGAGGATATAGAAAAGGCAATTGATGAGATTGCCTCCAAAATGAACCGGGATTTCTCTGACAGCACGGACTCTCATCACCCCATTATGCTTTGCACCCTCAACGGTGCCGTACTGTATGCCGCAGAGCTTCTGAAACGCCTCACCTTCCCCGTGGAGTTCAAGGCAATGAAGCTTAGCTCCTATGAAGGCACACAGTCCACCGGCAAGGTTAAGGCGGAACTTCCAGCCGGTATTGGAGACCTCAATGGCAAAACCGTCATTGTGGTGGAAGACATCGTGGATACCGGCAACACAATTGTGGCAATGAAGCAGCTGCTGGAGGAAATGGGCGTTGAAAGGATTGTTGTGTGCACGCTTCTTCTGAAGCCGGAAGTCTACAAGAAGGACGTCAAGCTGGATTACGTTGCCATGAGCATCCCCAACCGCTTCATTGTGGGTTTCGGCCTTGATTACAATGAGCTTGGCCGCAACATCAAGGATATTTACGTACTGGATCAATAGTGTCATTATGAAATACTTTGTTCTCTTTGGCCCTCCCGGAGCTGGCAAGGGCACCCAGGCAGGCGCAATGGTAGAGCGCTACAATCTCTGTCATCTTTCTACCGGTGAACTTCTCCGCGCTGAAATTGCTGCCGCCACTCCTCTTGGCCTCCAGGCAAAAAGCCTCATAGAGGCCGGAAACCTTGTTCCGGACTCCGTGGTTGAAGGCATGATAGAGGCAAAATTCCGTGACACAAAGGGCGTAGACGGCTTCCTCCTGGACGGTTTCCCCCGCACAATTGCCCAGGCCCAGGCCCTGGACGGGATGCTTAAAAAGAGCGCCCAGGCAGTTACAGGCTGCGTCTCAATAATGATTCCGGACGCACTCATACATGAACGCATAGCTCACAGGGCAAACATTGAAGGCCGCGCAGATGACGCAAAGCCTGAGGTGGTGGAAAACCGCATTGCCACGTATCACGCCAAAACTGAGCCCCTTATAGAATATTACCGCCAGGTCGGCAAATACTTTGAGATAGACGGTACCGGAACCATAGAAAAGGTCCGGGAAAGGATATTTGCCACTATGGATAAACTCTGATTGAATGCATAGGATTTTTCTCCCACTATACCATTTTTTCAAGGCTCACAAGGCCCTGATGTATGTCATAATGATTGCATCGGCCCTTGTATTTGCCATCTTCGGATTCCAGCTCCGCTTTGAGGAAGACATAATTAAACTGCTCCCCCACAGCGCCACCTCCAATGAAATGGCCTTCAGTGACATGAGCCTCAAGGACAAGGTTTTCATCCAGCTCACGTCTGCCAACCCAGAGGACCCTGTAGAATCCTGGCGCCTTGGAGAATGCATGGAGGAGTATTGCAACCTTATTCAGGAAAGGGACAGCGCAACCCATTTCATCAGTAACCTCCTGTGTACCCTGGAGGCCGATATGGCACTCTCCGCCATGGATTACGCCCTCACCTATCTGCCAACCTTTGTGGATCCCGCATGGTATCCCTCCATCCAGGAATCCCTTTCAAGGGAAAGGATAGACTCCGTGATGGCCGTGAACTATGATATGGTGATGGAGGATGAAACCGGAGAGCTTTCCCAGCTTGTTGCAATGGACCCCCTGAGCCTCAGGGATATACTTCTTCCCGGCATCCTGGGAGAAGATTCCGCAATGGGCGGTTTCGCCTTTGAGGACGGCCATCTGTTTTGCCCGGACAAAACCGTTGCCCTGGCCTTCCTCTCCCCTTCCTTCGGCTATACAAATTCCGGCGTAGCCACCAAGTTCAATAACCTTCTCAGAAAGGCTGCAAAAGATTACTGCCAGGAAAACCCGGATGTCCGTATCCTTATCCACGGAAATCCCCAGGCCAGTTTCTCAAACGCCAATGCCATCAAGCATGACCTTGTTTGGACGGTTGGCCTGTCACTTCTGGTGATCCTTCTCATGATGATCCTGAGCTTCCACTCGTTCAGGTTTGTGTGGCAGCAGGTTGTCCCTGTTATCTACGGAGCGCTGTTCTCCCTGGCCTGCATATACTGGATCAAGGGTTACGTATCCCTCATGGCCCTTGGCTTTGGCGTCATTATCCTTGGCGTTGCCATAAGCTACTGCTTGCATATTCTCATACATTTCTACTATGTGGGAAGAGTGGAAACCATGCTCAGGGAAGAAAGCACGCCCGTATTCCTTGGCATGCTCACCACCATTGGCGCGTTCATGGGCCTCCTGTTCACGGAAAGTGACCTCCTCAGGGACTTCGGCCTGTTTGCAACGTTCTCCCTCATTGGCAGCACGCTTTATGCGCTTATCTTCCTGCCTCACTTCATGAGCGAGGACCAAATCCATTTCAAGAAGGTGAAGGGCTTCCCGCTGGTGGATAAGGTGAATAACCTGCCCTGGGATACAAACAAATGGATTATCGGCACAATGATATTCCTCATTGTTGTGGGCGTTGCCCTTAGCCCCCGCGTCAAGTTTGACTCAGACCTTAGGAACCTGGATTTCAACGACGCAGCGCTTCTTGAAAGCGAAACCCTCTACAATGAGAAGAATGCCGATGGCTACTCCCACCAGTACTTCGCCGCATACGCGGATAATCTGGACGACGCCCTGGAGTACAACAAGGGCATGTTCCAGGCCCTGGACTCCCTGAAGGAAGCCGGCATAGCAAAATCCTGGTCAACGGTAACCGGGTTGCTGTTCCATTCCCAGAAGGAACAGGAGGAGAGAATTCAGGCTTGGAACGCATTCTGGACAAGGTCCAAGGTGGCTCAGCTTAAGAGAAACCTCAGGGAATCTGCCGTCCAGCACGGCCTGCCCTCAGATATGTTTGACAGCTTTGTGGGCCTCCTGGATGCCAAATATGAACCCGGAAACCTGTATGAGTCCGGAATCATTCCTCCGGGCCTTCTTTCAAATTACATAGAGCAGCAGAAGAGCGGCCGTTTCCTGGTGTTCACGGATGTCTCCTATGAAGAACCAGTGCGTGACGTAGTTTGGGGCACCCTGGCAAAATGTCCTAATGTAATTGTA
Organism: Bacteroidales bacterium; assembly: GCA_017553255.1. Taxonomy (GTDB): domain Bacteria; phylum Bacteroidota; class Bacteroidia; order Bacteroidales; family UBA932; genus Cryptobacteroides. The sequence continues at coordinate 14,887 of JAFZML010000181.1, forward strand.
CTGGAGCCTTTCTTCTATTGCCGTGACATGGTTGAGATTGTCCACGACGACTTCAACACCACAGTCTGGATTTCCTCACTGTTCGTGCTAATAGTGCTTCTTATCAGCTTCAAGAACCTCTGGATAGCGCTCATAGCGTTCTTCCCCATGTTCATAAGCTGGTTCGTGATGCAGGGCTTCATGTCAATCTTCGGCCTGGAATTCAACCTGATCAATATTGTTATTGCCACCTTCATCTACGGCATTGGCGTAGACTACAGCATATTTGTTATGGAGGGCCTTCTGAAGGAAGCCCGCACCGGTCAAAGGGATATGCTGGAATTCCATAAGGTGGCCATATTCTACAGTGCCGCCGTGCTTGTGATAGTGGTTTCATCACTCATTTTCGCAAAGCACCCGTCACTGCACTCAATTGGTATAATCACTCTTATCGGTATGGCTTCTACCATACTCATAACGTACTCCCTGCAGCCCTGGGCTTTCCGCCTCCTTTGCAAGGTGCCCGCCTTCAGGCGCAGGTTTAAAATCCCTGACAAGGAGAAATGATACAGCTGGACGCGGAAACTTACCTGAACCTTGTGCGCGGCGGCGCCGCTCGGCTTGCCGAAAACCGCCAAACCATCAATGATCTCAATGTCTTCCCTATCCCTGACGGAGATACGGGAGACAATATGTATATGACAATTGAAGCGGGCTCATCCGCTACCGGAAGCACCCTTGAAGAAATGGCCGGCTCCGTTTCTTCCGGCATGCTCCTTGGCGCCCGCGGAAATTCCGGCGTTATCCTTTCACGCATATTCGCAGGCCTGGCAAAAGGCTTTAAGGGCCTCAAAAAGGCCGATATAAAGGAATTCGGCCAGGCTATGCGCTGCGCAGTGAAAGAAGCCTACACTGCAGTTTCCCAGCCCGTAGAGGGCACCATTCTCACAGTTATGAGGGAAGGCGTGGATGCCGCAGAGGGCTCTTCTTCCATAGAGGAATTCCTGGACCTTTGGATTGCCGGAATGGACCTTAGCCTCCAGCACACCCCGGAGCTTCTGGACGTCCTTAAGAAGGCCGGTGTTGTGGACAGCGGCGGCGCAGGCCTCCTTTGCATTGGAGAAGGCATGAGGGCGGCCCTGAAGGGTGAGATTACTTTTGAGAACCTCCCCTCTTCCCAGGGCGTTCCCGCCGCAAAGGTGGATTTCAATGCCTTTACAGAAGACAGCGTCCTTGAATTTGGCTACTGCACGGAATTCCTCCTGAGGCTCCAGCGCTCAAAAGTGGACCTTGTGAGCTTTGATGAATCCGTTATCCATGACTGGCTGGCATCTCAGGGAGATTCCCTGGTGTTTTTCCGTGACGGAAGCATAATAAAGGTGCATGTCCATACCAAGGACCCCGGCGCAATTCTTACAAAGTGCCGTGAGTGGGGTGAATTCCTCACCATAAAGGTGGAGAACATGACTCTCCAGCACCATGAGAACCACATGGATGAGCGTTTCAAGCGTACCCGCAAGGCTCTTGGCGTGGTGTCAGTTGCCGCCGGAAAGGGGCTCAGCTCCTCATTTAAGGAAATGGGCGCGGATTACGTGATAGAGGGCGGCCAAACCATGAACCCCTCTGTGGAGCGCTTCCTGGAGGCCTTTGATGCCGTGGACGCAGAAACCATCCTGGTTTTCCCAAACAACTCCAATATTATCCTCACGGCCAATCAGGCATCGGCCCTTTATGATAAGGCAAAGATTGTTGTAATCCCAACCAAAACCATCTCCGAAGGCTATTACGCCCTTGCAAACCTTGACGCAGAGCAAAGCCTGGAAGACATGACAGCCACTCTTAAGGAGGCTGCGGCGTCCGTTACCACCGGAATGATATCCCGTGCTATCCGTGACACGGAAATAGCTAAAACCGGAGATTTTGTGGGTTTCAGCGGCAAAGAGCTCCTTTGCGGTTCCCCGGACCGTCAGGAAGCCGTAAAATGCCTTGCCGGGAAACTGGATGCCGGTAATGCGGATATCTTTATCATCTTCAAGGGAGAGGACTCCCCCACTGATGAAGCGGAAGCTCTTCAGGCATACTTTGAAAAGACTTATTCCCGTACGGAAGTTATCCTTCTGGACGGCGGCCAACCTGTATATGATTATATTTTACTGATATGCTAAAACTCTACACTGACACAGACACCGATTTCTATCCGTCACTGGCGGCCGAATACGGTTACAAGCTTATCTCTATGCCCTACAGCATAGATGCCAAAACCACATACCCTTACGTGGATTTTGAGACCTTTGACGGTCACGCATTCTATGACACCCTCCGCGGCGGCGTGCTTCCTACCACAAGCGCCATCTCCAAGGAACAGTACATGAATTACTTCATCAAGGACTTCATTGAGGGCAACGAAATCCTTTACGTGCATTTCTCCAGGGCCATGACCAACACCTTCGACGCCATGGACCAGGCAATAGCGGAGCTCAAGTCCAAGTATCCCAAGGCCCGCTTTGAGGAAATTGACACCAAGGGTATAACCACCATAAGCTACGCCATCGTGCGTGAGGTAGGAGACCTTGTAAAAGCAGGAAAAACCCTTGATGAGATACTTGAGTGGGCAAAAACGGAGGTAGACAAGTTTGCAATGTACTTCTTTGCCGATGACCTCAAGTTCTTCCGTCGCAGCGGCCGTGTAAGCGGTCTTGCAGCCACCATGGGAACAATAATCGGCGTACGTCCCCTCATCCACATGAGCCAGGAAGGCAAGATGGTTTCTGTTGGCACCGCCAAGGGCAGGAACAAAGCCATGACTTATCTTGTGGACAAGGTTGGAGAAATTGGTGAAGACATTGCCGCCCACCGTATCTGCATCGGCCATACAGACGCCCCTGAAATTGCAGAGGAGCTTGGCCGCATGATAGAAGAGAAATACGGCAAGCAGAACATTGTTTACGTATACGTGAACCCCACCGCCGGCAGCCACTGCGGCCCCAACGGCGTTGGCGTATGCTTCCATGCGTTGCACCGTTAATTGTCATTCTGAGCAAAGCGAAGAATCTATGATTGAAATCAGAGAAGTCAAAACCTGCAAGGAGCGGAGGGAGTTCCTGAACTTCCCGCTGGACCTGTACAAGGGGAATCCGTATTACATTCCCCCCATGTACATGGATGAGCAGAAGATATTCCGCAAGGATTACGTGTACAATTCAAGCTGTGATTCCGTATTCTTCAACGCTTACAAGGACGGAGTCATTGTTGGCCGAATCCAGGGCATAATCCAGAGGGACGCAAATGCCAAGAACGGAGAGAAACGCGCACGTTTCACCCGTATTGAGGCGACGGATGACCATGAGGTATTCAAGGCCCTGATGGACGCTGCAGAATCCTGGGCAAGGGAAAAGGGCATGGATACAATCCAGGGCCCCATAGGCTATTCAGACCTTGAAAAGGAAGGCCTCCTAATTGAAGGTTTTGATGTGCCGGGCACCTTTGTCACCACCTATAACCATCCTTATTACCAGAAGCACATAGAAGCTCTTGGGTACAAGAAAGAGGTGGATTACACCGGTTCCTTCCTCTACGGCCCGGAATCAGATGAAACCCTTGAGGAAATGGAGAAGCTTGTGGAATTCATCTTCAAGCGCTATAAGCTCCATTTTGGAGAGTCAAAGAACGGCGCGGATTTCATGAAAAAATACGCCAACGGCATCTTCAACCTCATGGACATGTCCTACGAGGGCCTCTACGGCACCGTCCCCTTCACTGAGGGCATGCGTAAGCTCATGCTGGATAACTTCGGCCTGGTGATAGATCCCAAGTATTCCGCTATCATTCTTGATGAGAATGAAAAGCCCGTTTGCTTCGGCCTTGCTATTCCTTCCCTTAACAGGGCCTTCCAGGGCACCAGGGGCCATATTACGCCCGGGGTTGCAGTCCGTTTCCTCAAGTGCAAGATGCACCCGGATTGCCTTAACCTCTGCATCATTGGCGCAGACCCTGAATACCTGAACCGCGGTGTGTCGGCCGCCCTCTCCCTTGCCATCATGAAAATGCTCAAGGAAGATCCCAACCTCAAGTATGCCGATACCTGCATTAACCTTGAAGACAATTACGCTATTCAGAACCAGTGGAAGCGTTTCAAAAGGGAAATCCCCAAGCGCTACCGTGCATACGTTAAAGCACTTTAACTCCCATCTGTCATTCTGAGCAAAGCGAAGAATCTTATGATTAAAATTCTAATAGACTGTTTTGGCGGAGACCACTGCCCGCAGGCACCAGTAGAAGGTGCCCTGGCAGCGCTTGCAAAGAATCCTGAGCTCTATGTTCTCCTTTGCGGAGACGAGGAAATCCTCCGGAAGGAACTTGAGGGAAAGTCATTTGACAAAAGTCGCGTAGAGATTGTCCACGCCCCGGAAGTAATTGGCTGCGACGAAAAACCCACGGACGTAGTGCGCATAAAGCGTAACTCCTCCATGATGAAAGCCATTATCCTCCTGAGAGACAGGGACGACATCTCCGCAATGGTATCCACAGGTTCCACCGGAGCGCTTGTAACCGGCGCCCTTGTACGCCTGGGCCGCATTCCCGGCGTTATCCGCCCCGCTTTTTGCCCCATCCTTCCCACAATGGACGGCGGCATAGTGGGTGTCTGCGACAGCGGCGCCAACGTGGAGGTAACTCCCGCCCACCTAAGGCAGTTTGCAATAATGTCCTCCCTTTACATGGAGAATGTTTACGGCGTCCAAAAGCCCCGCGTAGCGCTTCTGAACGTAGGAAAAGAGGCCGAGAAAGGAGACGAAACCCGTCAGGAAGCCTACAAGCTCCTTCAGGAAACGGAAGGCCTTAACTTTGTGGGCAATATGGAAAGCAGGGATCTCCTGTCTGGAAACTACAATGTTGTTGTGGCCGATGGCTTCTCCGGAAACGTCCTTGTGAAAACCACCGAAGGCACGGCCCTGGAGCTTCTGAAAAAGTTGAAGAAGGAGATTTTCAGCCGCACAATCTATAAGATTGGCGCCCTTCTCATGAAGAAGATGTTCTCAGATATGAAGGAGTTCATGAATTACCAGAATTACGGCGGAAGCGTCCTTCTGGGCACTTCCAAGGTGGTTGTGAAGGGCCACGGCTCCTCCAAGGCCATTGCCGTTGAAAAGTGCATAGAACAGGCCTACCGCATGGAAGTGAGCGGTCTCTCTTCCAAGATTGAGGCCGAGATTTCAAAATACGATCATTACGAAGAATAGATATGTTCGAGAAAGTACAAGCAATCCTGGCAAAGCAGCTTCGCCTGGACCCTTCCAAGATTACTCCCCAGTCACTTATAAAGAAAGACCTTGGCGCAGACTCCCTTGATATCCTCCAGCTCCTTATGAGGATTGAGGACCAGTACGGCATTGTGATCCCGGATCAGGCTCTTGCCAAATTCGAGACCGTGGCCGATGTTGTGGCTTATCTTGAGAAGCAGGAAATAAAGCTTTAACCCCCGATAAACTCTCTCAGGAGGGACGTAGCTGGAATCTCTTTATCCGGCACCGGCGTAAAGTAATGGATAAACTTCAGGAGCCGGTGTGATTCACTGTATTCCGGGCAGTTCTGGGGAACGCTGCGGAGAATGGGCTCTGCGTGGTTCTTGAGCACCGCAAACTCAATGAGATAGGCGCTGTTGAACATAACGTCTGCCATTTCCTGATATGGATAGATCCACTTTTCCTCTGCGTCAAGGACGTTTTGCCAGTTGGAGATGGATTCCCGGGCAGTAAAGGCTCCCTTGTTGTAATCACGGACAATGCGCCTGAGGAGGCGGTTGTCACTTGTGGGAATGGCGTTGTGGTCGTCCAGATTGGTTCCGGTAAGGGTGTTGATGAAAATCCTGAACTTGGCTTCATCTGGAATATCTGAGGTGAGCGCAGGATTAAGGGCGTGGATACCTTCAATGAGGAGTATACTCCCCTCTTCCAGCTTGAGGTGCTTGCCATTGTATTCCCTAAGACCTGTTACAAAGTTGTATTCCGGGACATTTACCTCTTCACCATTAATGAGCGCCATGATGTCTTTCTCCATCAGGGCATGGTCTACGGTGTCAAAATTGTCAAAATCGTATGAGCCGTCCGGGAACTTGGGGGTGTCTACGCGGTTAACAAAATAGTCGTCCGTAGACATTGAGATGGGCTTGAGACCACAGGCTTTGAGCTGGATGGAGAGCCTTTTGCAGAAAGTGGTTTTACCGGAAGAAGACGGGCCTGTGATAAGAACCACCTTCAGAGGGGTTTCACAGCGGTTGCGGCGGTCTATTTCCTCTGCAATCTTAACAATTTTCTTTTCCTGCAGGGCTTCCGCTATCTGGATAAGCTCACTGGCGTGACCGTTTATGAATGCCAGATTAACGTCTCCTACGGTATTGAGGCCCATGATTATGTTCCAGCGAAGCGCTTCCTTGAACATCTCATAGGTTTTGGGCTGGTCCACAAAATCTGCCACCTTTGAGGGATCCTTCCTGGAAGGGCCAAGGAGCACAAGACCGTCCTTATAGGGTTTTATATCCCAAACGGAGAGGTATCCGGTGCTGGGGACAAGCTTTCCGTAATAGTAATCTGAGGTTTCTCCAAGGGTGTAGTAATCCGTATAAGCTTCTCCGCTGGTTTCCAGGAGCTTAACCTTATCCATATAGCCGCTCTTGCGGAATTCCTTTATGGCTTTGTCTGTTTGGACATCGTAGCGGTGGAAGGGCATATCCAGTGCCACAAGTTCCTTCATCCTTGCCTCAATTGCAATAATGTCCTCTGGCGTTATGTCGGAATTATCGGCCTTCCTTAAATGAATGAAAATTCCGTGGCCGATAGGATGCTCCATATAGAGCTTGATTTCAGGGAAGACGTCTACTGCAGCCTTGTACAGTAAAAAAGCAAGCGAGCGGCAATACACTCTCATTCCGCTCGCTTCACGGACGTCCATGAATTCTACGTCCTTATTTTGATATACCTTGAATTTCAGGCCCTGGGACACGTTGTTCACCTTTGCAGACACGGCAGGGTAAGGAAGGCTGGGGTTAAACTCAGAGAGCATCTGGGCAAGAGAAGTGCCCTCAGGAAAACGCTTTGACTCTTTGGTGTTCTTGCAATAGACCTGTACCATGGTTGCCTTGAAATTTAATGGGGCAAAGGTACTAAAACTGAGCCTAAATTACAATAGCGGACCGGCGTAAATTTTAAGCAAAATCTCTTTGAGTTCCCTGGGATAATCCCTGGATATATCCTCTATGTACTTTTTGAAAGCCTTGAGCTCTGAGTCTGTGTAGGAATAGGAACGTTTGCCGCTAAGGATGTCCTTTGCCATGTAATTGGTGGGCCAGAGGCGGTACGCGGCCTTGATACGGCTGTCTATGAGGGCCGCCACTTCCCTGTTGAAGGCCGATGAACTAAGCCCCCTCAGGGCTTCAAGCTCTTCCCTGCGGAGGGGCTCCGTAACGGCAAGGTGTACCCTCCCCTTCTTCTGGGTGATGCCCGTTAGGATGGAATTGAGGTCCTCTCCCGGTTTTTTTACGTAGGGCTGCCCGGAGGACTTTGCATAAAGCTCCAGTGCCTTAAGGAGGTCACAGGGCTCCCATTCGTATGATATTGCAAGTGGGCAGATATTCAGGCTTGCAATGGCTTCCACCTTATCAGGACCGCCGCTAAGGCCGAACATCTTGATAATACCCTGATCCGTGGCGTCTATTCCGTCCTTTGTTCGGCCATTCCTCTGGGCTATCCATACGCTCTCATGCTTTTCACTTATTGCGTAATGGATGTACTCTGAGACATAGCGTGACTTGAGAAGGAAATCCCTTGGAGAAGTAACCGTGGTGGGCCTTTCTATACGGAACATCTTGTTGCTCTTGCCGGTGTCTATGACCAGCTGGCCCTGCATGAGATTTGCCCCGAAAGTTATTTCTGAGGTGCGCCTGCCTGCATCCAGCAGGAGAACCTGCAGGAAGGCGGCGTCAAGCATGATGTCACGGTGATTGGACACAAAGAGGTAATCCGTGCCTGGATCCAGCCTTTCCATGCCCTCCACGGACAGGCCGTCCGTGGTTTTGGCTACAAGTGAATATATTGCCTTATACATGAAGCGGCGCTGGAATTCCTCCGTGGTGCGACAGCTCCCGATGATTCCCGCTATCTCATGAACGGGCTTTTCCGGGAACAGGAAATCACATACAAGGGGGAAATATTTATCCTGCACCATCCTCTGCATTGCTGCAGGGATTTCAGAATCATTATACGGCCTGATATCGTCAAACATGCTTTTTTCTCAGATCAATAAATTTGACTGGTTTGCGGGACTTGGCCGGATAATTAATGGCCGATATCTCAGGCACGGGGAGAGTCTCTACGCGCGGGGCAACCCTTATCCTTGAGCGGAAACGGTCCTTGAGATCCTTCACATAATCAAAGTCCGGCGTATATTTAAGGCCTATTTTTACAAGGACATCATCCGTACCTGCATCTGAATCCAGAACCTCTATGACGTAGTTTTCCACGTAAGGGGTGTTGTCCAGGACGTCGTTGAGTGCCGGCGGATAAAGGGTTGTGCCCTTGAGCTTGATCATGTTGTTCTTCCTGCCCACTATAGGAGTAAGGCGGTAGCTGTTTCTGCCGCATTTGCAGGGTTCTGTGATTTTGGCGGCCATGTCTCCGGTGCGGAACCTGAGAAGGGGCATCCCCTCCACGCCAAGAGTGGTAATTACAATCTCTCCCACTTCACCGTCCTTCACTGGAAGATTGTCCTCCCCTATGATTTCAACGATTATAAGTTCCGGGTGGACGTGACCTCCGCAGCCGTAGGGGCACTCAGAGAATGTGGCGCTCATCTCTGTGGAAGAATATGTGGCGTACAATTCAACGTCCCATTTCTCCTTGATGCGGCGGCCAAGGAGGTTAAGTGAGAAATCCTGCTCCCTCATACCCTCACCTATGCCGATAATGCGCTTGATGGAGGAGTTCTTGTAATCTATACCGTGGTCTTCGGCCCATTGTATCAGGCGCAGGATGAAGGACGGAACGCACATGATGGTGTCCGGTTTCAGGCGCTGGATGCTGTCCCACTGAAGCTCCGGGATGCCGTTTCCTACGCGGATGACGCCGGCACCAAGCTCCCTCAGGCCAAGGAAATAAGCCATTCCGGCCATGAAACGCTTATCCAGGGTAACCATGAGCTGGACTATGCTTTCCGGGCCTAATCCGGCGCAGGCAAAGCTCTTCTTTTCATTGAGTGCAAGGCGCTGGAGGTCTTTGTCCGTGCAGCCGAAGGTCACGGGATCTCCCATTGTGCCGGAGGTGGTGATATAGTCAATTATCTTCTCCTTGGGCACGCAGAGGAATTCCTCATTGAACAGCTGGAGGTCCTTTTTTTCCGTGAATGGAATTGCCTTCAGGTCCTCTATGGTCTTAATACGGGAAATGTCTATATGGCACTTACGGAACAATCTCTGGTAATACTTGGAGTGGGCCTGCAGGTATTCCAGAGCATCTTTCAGACGTCCTTCCTGGAAGTTTTTTATCTCTTCCGGGCTTTTGAACTCTATATCTGTATTCATTTAGAAAGACATGTTGTGGAGCCAGGTGATGAACTCCTGGAACCAGCCTTCAGTTTCCTCACTGTACTTTTCAGGGTTGGCGCCAAAGCCGTGGCCACCCTCATTGTACTGGATATAGTGATGAGGCACGTGGGATGCGCTCAGGGCCGAGTCCAGAAGAACGGAGTTGTGGTAATCCACAACGTCGTCGTCCTGGCAGTTAAGGATAAATACGGGGGGCATATCGGCCCTGGTGTGGAGCTCTACGGAAAGATAATCACGGAGATCCTTCTTGCCGGTGTTGCGTTCTCCCAGAAGGCCCAGGCGGGAACGCTTGTGGACGTAACGGTCATCGGTCATTGTAACAACCGGATATATTGCGGCGGCAAAGTCCGGGCGCAGGGACACGGCGGGTTTGAGCTTGTATTTCTCAAGGAAGTTGGTGTCATAATACTCTGCGCTCATCATGGCAAGGTGGCCGCCGGCGCTGAAGCCGATGACGCCCAGAGGGCAGCTGTAACGGGTACGGACTATCTGGATGGCCCTCTGGAGGTCACAGATCATATCAGGATGACGGTGGCCCCTGAGGACGCTGCGGTACTTGGATACAAACTCCAGTTTACCTGCAACGCGGTAACGGAGGAGATATGCCACATAGCCTTCTTCCGCGAGAGCCTTTGCCACCATCTCACCCTCTGACTTCTGGTCCAGCCAGTGATAGCTGCCGCCGGGGCAGATTATGATGGCTGCACGCGGCTCCCCTTCCGGAAGATATTCAGTGAGGGTAACCTGTTTTGCATTGCAGGACGTTCCGTCCCAAATTTTGATCTGTGCCTGCGCCAAAAGCGGTAGAAGCACTGCCGTGAGAATCAGAATAAACCTTTTCATACACGAATATATATCATTTTTTGTACCAATCCAAGTAAAAATGCCTCATTTGACGTGTAAACGCCCTTATTTCGGCGTCTTTCGGCACTTTGAGGCGCCCGCCTACCTCCAGGCTCAAACGGCCCTTCCTGAGGAAGAAATCGTGCTTTGGAAGGACATCGGAGAATCCCCTTATGCATAGCGGAAGCATTTCTACGTCATTTTCCTGTGCTGTAAGGAATGCTCCACGGTGGAAGCGGAGAATCTCCCCGTCAAGGCTGCGCGTTCCTTCCGGGAATATCACAATGGAGTATCCTCTGCCAAGAAGGTTTTTCACGTGCTCCGCGTTCCCGAAATGTCCGTTGGCCGCCGGGTAAAACTCCGCCTTTCGGAGGATATACCTGTACAGCGGGAAGTTCCATACCCATTCATTTGTGGTGAAAACAAGCTTGGGATTCAGGGCCATGATGGCAAGGACATCAAGGTGGCTCTGGTGATTGCATACGTAGATGGCGGGCCTGGAGAAATCCTCTCCGTGAGGGTTAAGGAGGGTATATTTAGCACCGGGAACGGTGTAGATTGCAAGTTTGGATATCTTTTGGATTACTTTGTGGAAGCGCAGCCTCTTTTCCTCAGTATTCTTGCCGATAAGGAAGAAAAGATTGGCCCACAGTATGAGGCCGCCCATGACAATCCCGTACAGGAGGCAGATCCAGCCGGTTTTGAGAATGGAGCCTATTGTAACGGGACTCCTGCGGGGCTGGCCCTTCTTTGTTGTGGACCAGTGGAACAGCACCGGAGGAATGTAGCAGGCCATCACCACCACGGTAATCATGCCTATCACCGTCACAAGACCAAGGGAGCGCATTGCGGGATGCTTTGCGAAGGCCAGCACGCCTATGCCGATAAACATAATGAGGGCGCTCAGGACCACGGCGTTCTTGAATGAATGCAGAATCTTCTTCCCGGTTCTGTACTCATACAGGAGGCCTTCCGTAATGAAGATGGTGTAGTCGTCCCCCATTCCGAATATGAACGTGGCAAGAATAATGTTCACTATGTTGAAGCTGAGCCCCGTTAGGCCCATTATTCCTTCAATCCATATCCAGCTTACAGCCAGCGGCAGGAATGCCACCACGGCAATGGAGAAGCTCTTGAAGCTTAGGATAAGGAATAGGAAAACAATGACGGAGCACACAAGGCCGATAGTGTTGAAATCCTCATTGAGGGCCTCTACAAGGCTGGCCTGGGGCTCTTTGGCGTACTCCCTGTCAAGTGAGTCAAAGAAAGGCTGGAAAGCATGTGCCGTAAACCCGTGCCTTAATCCTGCGGCAACAAGGGTGTCCGCCAGTGCAGGGTACTTATCGGCTAGAAGTACCCATCCGTCATGCCCGACCTGATCGGGCATCTCCTGCAATGCCTCCAGCACTGCAAACCCCCTCTCCTCATCTGCCGTCATGTAGTTGATATTATGGAGGTTTGTGTCAAACCCCGTTTTCCTGCCCTGGAAGGCAAAGAATACGGTGACAGCAATGAAGGCCCAGAATATGGCCGTGCGGGTTTTCTTCCCGGGATTCAGGAACCTGTCAATGTCCAGTTTGAGGGTATTCCTGGGGGCCTTTGCCTCCGGGACAAACACCGGGAGGAAAAAGAGCACAAAGACTATGGTACCAAGAAGCATCATTGCCCCAATGAAGCCAAAGTCCCTGAGTGCCGGTGCTTTCATGAGGAGAAGGCCCAGGAATGCGCCTACGGTGGTGATATTGCCTGTAAGAAGGGGCTCTACCTGCTGGGCAAGCGCTTCCCTTCTGTTTGGCTCATACTTAAGGTGATCCACGTAATGGAGCGGGTAATTAACCGCTATCCCTATTACCGTGCAGCCTATCCCAAGGATAATGATGGATATGCTGGGACGGAACAGAGCAATTATTCCAAGGGCGAAAACGGCGCCGAACGCTATGGAAATGAGTATCCACAGAACATCCTGGAAGCGTTTGTAGCTGAACCAAAGCACAATGCATATAAGAAGCGCTGCAATGGCCAGGGCCAGGAAAGAATCTTTCTTGATGCGGCTGGAGTTCTCTACGGCAACCTCAGGACCGCCCGTGGAATAGATATGGACTGAAGGGTAAGAGGCCTGGATGGCAGCCTTGACGGTACTCAGGCTGTCTATGAGCTCAGCGTTTTTGGCGCTTTCACTGCCTCCGTAAGGAGAGTCAAAGAAGATTATGCCGGTTTCTCCATCCTGGGTGAAGATATATCCGTCTTCAATCCTTACCTGAGGGGCCGATGAATTAAGCCTCAGAGGGTCCTGTCTCACATAATTGGAAAGGACGGGATTGGGAGACAAAAGGAGAGCTTTGTCCTCCTCAAGAACCTTGTCTATGTATCCGGGAATGGAAAGGAGGGAATCTATCCTTGCAGGGTCCGGATTAATGGAGAGAAGATCCATATCGGCCGATGGCATATCCCAGCTGAGGTCAAACTCATACATTGCATCAAGCTTTTCCTCCAGGGTGCCGCCTTCAAAAAGTACAGCCATCTTTTCCTGCCCCTTAACATCCTGATTCTGAGGAAGAAAATCCGTGATATCCTCATTGAAGGACAGCCTGGAGGCACTTAGGGCGCAAAGCCCGGCAATAAGCACAAGGATAACTGCGGCCAGGGGTTTTCTACCTGACAGGAAATCATAGATATGCAGGATAAAGCCTTTCATTCCTTATCCTACAAAGATAATAAAAAATGGGGATTTACCTAAACAGCTTTTGGAAAAGAATTCTGGGCCAGCCGTATAGGATTGCCATAAAAAGGCACAGTATGTTAAGAAGGGTGATACGCATGAAATCCCGGAACGGGCGGAAATGGGACACCCTGTCTTCCGGATAATTCACCCTTACCTGAACGGGAACAAGCCTGAGGCCATTCCAGGCGCTGAAAAGAAGGAGAGAAAGCTCTGCCTCATAGCGGGCGCCCATTACGCGGAGAGATGGCAATGAAGCCAGAGGATACAGCCTGAAACCGGTCTGTGTGTCAGGAAGGTTTATGCCGGTGTATGCCTTGAACCAAAAGTTGGAGAAGCGGTTTGCAAAAGAGCCTCCGGCATTGGCTCCGCGTGTGGTTCTGGAACCAACCACAATGGTTCTCTCCCCTTTGTGCGCAAGAAGAAGCGGAATGTCTTCCGGGTAATGCTGGCCGTCGGAATCAAGGGTTACGGCATAGCTGTAGCCGTTTTCACGGGCCCACTTGAAGGCTGTTTTGAGGGCTGCGCCCTTACCCATGTTCTTGGGGTGGGTTAAAACCGTGAGAAGAGATTGCCGGTCGGGGCCGGCAATGACGGAAAGGATGGATTTGGTGTCATCGGTAGAGCCATCGTCAACCACAACAAGGGGAAGGCCGATAAGGAGGCATCGGCCCAGAACATCCTTAAGTGTTCCGGCGTTGTTGTAAGTGGGGATGATGACTACTGTGTCCGTCATACGGAAAGGGACATTCTGGCGTACTGGGTGCCGTCCTGGGCAAGGAGAATTACGCTTACTGAGCTTTCATCCTTGAATTCCCATTCATAGGAAATCTCTGTGCCGTCTCCGGGGAGAACCGGCGCCACAAACTTGATCTCTTTGGCACCTATGAGTTTTTTATCCATGAGCTCCAGAGCTATCTGGAGAAGGGTTACCCCCGGCGTTATGGGATAATCCGGGAAATGGGCCTTGTAGATGGGACTTTCCGGGATAAGGCGTACCGTGGCCTTGTTCTGGCCGCGTGAAACTACCGTATATAATACTCCTTCAAGCATTACTTAACATTACTGAAATCAATCCTGGTCCAGGCGTCATCCGTGCCTTCAAGAAACACGCTCTGGACTTTTCCTGCCGTGTCCAGGGTAACGGTTATGCGGCGGAACATTTGCCTGAGGTCACGCCTCAGGGGCGTTAGGATAACCGTACCCTCCCCTTCCTCAGTTACCTTGAAATCCTTCTCAGTGGGCATGCGGAAGCGTGACGGTGCATCATCGGCCCCAAATTCAGAAATGGACTGCACCGGCTCCTTAACTTCCCACCTGAGATAAGAGGGCTCCCTAAGCACTATTGTTCCGCTTGAGTGGAGATCTTCCGTGAGGAGCGGACTGTGCCTCACCTGTGTCCAGCTGGCCTCAAAGGAAGCCGGCGGGACAAGGTCCAGAAGGAGACTCAGTATGATGGAAATGAGCATCATTTGGCAATGAGGAAGCAGCCGCCAAGGATGAGGAAAACGCCCACCCACTGCTGCCACTGCACGGTTTCCTTGAAAAAGATCACGGAAACGAACATTGCAAAGAGGAAGCTGAGGGATGTGAGCGGATATACCTGATGGAAGGGATAATTGCGTACCATATAAACCCATTCCACCATCATTGCTATTGCGCAGATGCCGGAAAGGGCAAGGGGCAGGTTAAGGAAAATACCGTCACGGAAAAAGGCCCAGCTCCAGGAGAAGGAGGGCATTTTGTCACTTGCCACCTTGAACAGTGACTGGCAGGTGCACATTAGGATTGCCTGGGTGACGGCAAGAAAAATCAGTCTGAACATAAAACAACTGCTATGGCCCTTTCATGGCCTGGTAATTCGGACGCATCCATCTTCTGAGTGCGTTCATCATACCAGCCCACAAGGGCGGTGTCAATATCTCCCATGCCTATTTGCATTACAGCGTCCTCAAGGGCGCTAAGGAAAGACCGGCCGGGATGTGAATATGTTGCATTGTAGCCGTGGCAGGCAAGCTTTATGGCCACCACGGAGCCAATGGTATTGTGCGTGGAATTCATGAAGTGGACGGGCCTCATGGATGCATCTTCAAGGCCCAGCATTCCGTTAAGGAAGGATTCAGAGTTCTCCATGCATCCGTAATCCGTGGCCGTGATAATGGCATCAGGGACGCCTACATTGGCCTTCTGGACGGCCTTTACGGAGCACCAGAGGGCCCTTTTCAGGAGCCTTCCCATGCGCCTTGCCTCCATAGGAGGGATAACCTCCTTGAAGTCAGGGTCTTCCTTTCCAAGGGACACTATTGAGAGAACTTTTACGTTACGCATCATAGGCCGATAGTATTAAGGAAGAGTCATTGCCGCCAAAGCCAAAGGCGTTGGTGAGGATATGCCGAAGCTCCCTCTGGACAGGCTCTGTCTCCGGGATGATGCAAGCAGGGTCCGGGGTGCTCCAGTTAAGCTGAGGAAGCAAAAAACCGTGCTGCAGGGCAAGCATGCAGAATACGGCCTTGATTGAGCCGGAAGCGCTTGTAGTGTGCCCTGTAAAGGATTTTGTAGAGGAAACGGGCGGCAGGCTTTCACCAAAGATACGCCTTATTGCAGCGCTCTCGGAGGCGTCATTGTTGGGCGTTCCGGTGCCGTGGGCGTTAATATAGTCTATGGCACTTGGCTCCAGCCACGCCATGGCAAGTGCCTTCTTCATTGCAAGGAAGGCGCCTTCTCCGTTCGGTGACGAAGCCGTTTGGTGGAAGGCATCACAGGCATTGCCCCAGCCGCTGAGGACTGCAATTGGCTTTGCACCACGCCTCAGTGCACTCTCTTCCGTTTCCATAACCAAGTAAGCGGCGCCCTCCCCCAGATTGAGGCCGGCCCTTGTGGCATCAAACGGCCTGCAAGGCTCCTTGTCCAGTATCATGAGGGAATTGAAGCCGTGGAAATGATATGCCGACAGGCTTTCACTGCCGCCGCACACCACGCACTGGTACTTCCCGCTGCGTATAAGGTTTGCGCCATAGATAATAGCATTGGTGGCCGATGAACATGCCGTAGAAAGCGTTGTTGCAAACTTGCTGCCTCCAAGGAACCCCACTGCAAGGTCTGTGGATGCTCCGCAGCTGTGGAGATGAGAAACGGTAGGATAAATCCTTTCAGTTACGTCCATTCCGCCAACGGTGGTGCCGCCAATCACGGGTATCTCCTGGAGGGAGACCCCTTCTGGAGCATTTGCCCGGACAGGGTCGCGAAGCGACGCGGAAGAAGGGGTCTCCCTCCAGGAAATACCGGCTTCAAAAAGCGCCTCCTGCAGTGCCAGAATGGACATAAGGGTGGTCCTGGGCCATACTTCGGCCAGTTCCATGGGAACGCCTGCAAGGGCCGCCATCTCCTTATTGGAAAGCGGAACCTCCCCTACCAGGAGACCCTCAGGGCCGCCTTTAAGGTGTTTCACGGGGCCAATCCCGCTGCGGCGGGCACAAAGAGCCTCCAGGCTGGCGGTTTTGCCGCAGCCTATGGCGCTTACAACGCCAGAACCCGTTATGACAATCCTTCCACCTTTCACCTCACTATTTTGTGCGGTTTTCGGCCACATACTTGGCCATTACGGCCACGCTTTGGAACACTTCCTTGCCTTTGGACGGGGAATCCAGGCGGATTCCGTAGTTCCTTTCCAGGAGCACAATGAGTTCCAGGACGTCAATGGAGTCAAGGCCAAGGCCTTCGTCTCCAAAGAGAGGGGCATTGTTGTCAATGTCCTCAGGGGTCATGCCGTCAAGGTTAAGGGCGTCAATAATCTTGAGCTTGAGCTCATTAATCAGATTTTCCATATAATTATTTTGTTTCTATCCATGCCTGAGCGGTCCATTCCGAATCACTGCGGCAGTCTATCCAGGCAACTATGGCGTCACGGGTTATCCTGTCCTGAAATGCCTCACGCACAATTGATTCAATGAGCTGGCGGTCATAATTCTCCAAAACATATGCCGATGTTTCCCCCTCATACTTGTTCCTGATGGAGATTTCTCCGGCAACAATGTTTGGAAGCGTGTATACAAAGAGCGCCGGGGACGGGAAATCCTCCATTCTCTTTGCGTAGTTAATGTCATTGGCAAGGCTGCCGTTGCGGCTGAAAACCAGCACTGCGCGGTCCTCGCGGGGGGTGAATCGGCCTTCAGTACCCTGCAGGAGCATCTCAGTAAGAAGGAAACCCAGCTTTGAGAGGGTGTCCATCTTGAAGAACTTGGGGTAATCCCCCACCAGTTCCCTGTAGAGGGCGGTAAGGTTGGTGCCTGACGGGATGCTTACTGCTTTCATTGGGCACCTCCTTTTCTGAAAACCATGGCTCCGTTAACTCCGCCAAAGCCGGAGAGGAGCTTTATGATAAGCTTCCCGCTAGCCGGACGTTCCAGGGCCGACACATTTACCGGGTAGGTAACCCCCATCTCATGGAAGCCCTTTGTGGGGAGTACGATCCCCTTTTCAAGGGCCGCCATTGAAACTATTGCCTCAAGTATTCCTGCGGCGCCAAGAGTATGGCCAAAATTGCCCTTGAGGGCATTTATGGGCACATCTGAGAGCCCGGCGCGGTATAGCGCAACGGACTCCATTTCATCATTGTAGGGCGTTGCCGTACCGTGCACGCTAATAAAGGCTATATCCTCTTTTCGCACGTTTTCCATTACGTATCTGAGGCACTTGTAACTGCCTTCTCCCGTGCGCGACGGGCCGGAAATGTGATTGGCGTCGTTGCGGATAACGCCGTCAGAAATTTCAAAAGATTCTTCGCTACGCTCAGAATGACAAGAGGAAGGCTCAGAATGACAAGAGGAAGGCTCAGAATGACAAGAGGAGAGGACAATTGCCGCGGCGGCTTCCCCAAGGTTAAGCCCCTCACGGTCTTTGTCAAAGGGGCGGCAGGGCTCCGGAGACAGAGCCTTGAGGCAGTCAAAGCCGCTGTGGATGAAATCCGAGTGGACTTCGGCACCTGTAACTATAACCTTGTCATATTCCCCGCTTCGGATCATTCTGACGCCCTGTAGGAGGGCTGCAATACCGGAAATGCAGGCGTTTGAAACCACTATGGGCTTGGTTTTGATGCCAAGGGCCCCGGCTATCCTGGCGGCGCTGGCGGCAAGGGAGATGTCTTCCTTACCTATATGCTCTACGTTTCCCTTTGTGGTGGAAAGGACAAAGCCGGTGCCGGGAGTTATCTCAATCCCTTTCAAAGCATTACGGGAAGCCTCCAGGGCAATGTGCTCAAAGAAGGATGCACCGGAGTATCCGCTTCTGTCAAAAAGGCGGGCGCTCTTTCCTTCACGCACAGCTTCAAGCACCGTGTCTACGGTACTTCCAAGAGGCGTATAAAGGCCTTCTCCTATGCAATAAACCTTTGTCACTTAGATGCTTGTGCCGTTTTTAAAGATGCCGATGCAATGAGCTCTTCCCCCACCCTCACCTGAACGTCTGTCATGGACACGTTGAAAAAATCCTGCACAAGGAGCACGGTGGTGGTGAGCTTTTCTCCGCGCCTTGGAAGCCTTGAGATGCTGTACTTTTTTACCTGGCCTATATATCCTATTCCCGGAGGCAGGTGCAGCACAAAGCGGGTGTAGTATCCGGTACGGACAGCGCATGCCTGTGCCATGTGCTCAAGAAGCCCTGCGGCACTTAACTCTTCCCCGTCCATAAGCATGTGGCCAGTCCCTACGGTAAAGTGCACCACGGTGTTTTCCTGACTGTAGGAATCAAGAACATCCACAAAACGGAAAGGCGGCTGCTGGGGCAGCAGCAAATCCATATCTATGTCCTCAAAAGGCTTCATCTATGCCCAAAAATCATAAAAATTGTACCATTGGTCCGGCCACTGCCTTACCACGGTTTCCAGCTCCTTTGCAAATGCCTGGGACATTGCCTGGATGGAGTCTCCATATACGGCGTGCATCATGAGCTTGTAGCTCCTGAGTCCGGTTTTCACGCAAAACACCGCAATGGCTTTTGCGTCCCTTGCATGGGCAAGCTTGAATGGCCCTGCGGGGAAGGTTGCATCGGCCCCTAAAAAACTGCACCTGACGGCTTTGGAGGAGCCAAACAGCCTGTCCGAAGGGATGGACACTATCTCTCCCCCGGCAAGCGCAGAATTGAGCTTGTAAAGGTGGGACATGTCCTCCGACACCTCTATCATGGCAACGTTGCCGTTCCGGAACATCCTTTCCCTGTTGGCCATTACTGTGGCAGTTTCTCCGGCATACACAAGCACGTTAAGGCGCTTGGGGCTGAGGAGGCTGTAACCGGCCATTTCATAATTTCCCACATGGGAGCTCAGCAGTATAAATCCTTCACTGCCGCTGCAATATTGCCGGTGAATGGCGGTGTCTTCAGAATCTATTGTGAACCTTTTGCCGGCGTATGCAGCAAAGCGGTCCAGAACCACCATGCCCATGTTGAACATGTTAAGGTACACATGCAGGGTGCTCCTCAGGGGGCCGAAGCCTATCCTTTCACGGAAGAAACGCCATGATGCACGGCGGGCCTTGCCGTCTGAAAGGATATAAAAGGGAATTACAAGGGACATTACGCCGTAAAGAAGCCATAACGGAAGGAAACGGAACAGCCGGATGAGTGCTTTCTGCATCCAGGGCGTACCGTCTGTCTTCCCGGTCCAGGCGCTATGCTCCGCTTTAGGCAATGTGATCCTGGATGAACTTGCAGAACTGGTCCAGGGTTTGGATTTCCTTGAAATCTTCAGGTTTCATCTTATATCCAAACTGGTCTTCCACCAGTACAACTACGTCTACTACTTCCAAGGAGTCAATCCCAAGGTCCTCCTTGAGACGGGCGCCGCCTTCAATCTTTTCCTCTTCAATTTCAAGGTCTTCTACAAGGAAGTTTCTAACCTTCTCATTAATCTCTTCAATACTCATATCTACTTGTTATTTTAAGGTTTTACATACAAGAATGCTGTGCCCTGGGCCAAGGCCGTCATGGATGGACTCAACCTCAAGGCCGGCCTCACTCACAAGACGTATCATGTCATCTGAGTGGTACATCTTGGAGTTGCCGTTTGCCATTGCCGTGAAATACAGGCTGGTCATGGTAAGGCACAAGGCAGCCGGTTCAAACTGCTGGCGGTCCCAGAAGGTTTCCATAATGAGGAGCCTGGTTCCGGGCCGCATAATTTTCTTTACCCTGCCAAGGATTGAGGAAATCTCCTCCTCTGAGAAGCAGTCCAGGAACTGGCTCATCCAGATAATGTCCGGATTAACGTCCGTGGGGAATTCCTGGCTCCTGTCCAGAAGGTTCATGGGCCTGGCGTCTATCCTTTCCTCCCCCGGCATGCCTGCAACGGCTTTTCTCATGAGGCCTATCTGCTGCGGAAGATCCACTATTGTGACGGTGACATACTCATTGGAGGCTACTGCACGCTGGGCGAACCTGCCTGTATTGCCTCCTACGTCCATAATCCTGAGTGGCTTGAAGGAGAATATTATCTCCAGGGCCTCACGGAAGGAATGGTCTGAGTAGAAGTGGTCAAAACCAAACCAGCTTTTCTGAACCTCCGGAGGAAGGGATGAAAGGCCCTCATAGATTGTGGGCCAGTTTCCAAAGTGCTCCAGCCCTGCCGGACGGCCTTCCTTCAGGGCCTCCTCCAGGTGGAAAAAGCCTTCATAGTTCACAAAGTGGTTGAAGTCCATGTTCACGCGGGCCATGGGATCCGTAAGGAGGAACCAGCCGGTTTTGGTGAGGTGGTACTTGTCACTTTCAGGGTCTATGATTACGGTGCCAATTGAAAGAGATGCCTCCAGGAGAACCTTTGCGGCATAGATGCTTATGCCGGCCTTTTCCGAAATTTCCTGAATTGTAAGTGGATTGTCCCGGAGTGCATCCAGTATTCCAAACTTAAGCATGAGACGGCTTGTTTGGAATACCATGGGGCCGAATGTAATAAACTGCGCCAGCCTTTGTGCGTCACGGGCGGGGAGCTTATCCTTGGTATAGGCTTTTTCTATGTTAGGGAACAAATTCATTCTATAAAAAAGTTTACAAATTTACTGAAAAATACGTAAATTTGCATGAAAAGAAATTGAATGAACTTAAAAAACACTAATAAAATGGAAAAGGGTCCTATCTCTCAATTCATTACCCATCACTACCGTCACTTCAATTCCGCAGCTCTGGTAGACGCCGCAAAGGCTTATGAAGACCTCCTGAATAAGGGTGGCAAGATGTTCCTTGCAATGGCAGGCGCCATGAGTACCGCAGAACTCGGCCTCTCCCTGGCTGCCATGATCCGTCAGGACAAAATCTCCTTTGTCTGCTGCAGCGCCAACAACCTTGAAGAGGACATCATGAACCTGGTTGCCCACAACCACTATTACAGGGTTCCCGGTTACCGTGACCTCACTCCCGCACAGGAGCAGGAACTCATCAACAACCACTACAACCGCGTTACAGACACCTGTATCCCGGAGGAAGAGGCTTTCCGTCGTCTGGAAAAGCACCTTGTAGAGGTTTGGGACAAAGCCAAGGCAGAGGGCAAGCGTTATCTCCCCTATGAGTTCATCTATCAGATGATACGCAGCGGTGTCCTTGAGCAGTATTATGAAATTGATCCCAAGGACAGCTGGGTAGTTGCAGCATGTGAGAAGAACATCCCCATCATCTGCCCCGCATGGGAAGACTGCACCACCGGTAACATCTTCACCGCCCATGTAATCCGCGGAGAGTATGATCCCCACATGGTAATCCAGGGCGTGGAAGTTATGATGTTCCTGGTAGACTGGTACAAGAAGAACGCTCCCGGCGTTGGCTTCTTCCAGATTGGCGGCGGTACCGCCGGAGACTTCCCCATCTGCTGCGTTCCCATGATGGAGCAGGACCTTGGCTGGGAAGGCACTCCCCTCTGGGCATACTTCTGCCAAATCTCAGACTCCACCACCAGCTACGGTTCATATTCCGGCGCTGTCCCCAATGAGAAAATCACCTGGGGTAAGCTTGCTCCGGAAACTCCCAAGTTCATCGTGGAAAGCGATGCCACAATTGTAGCACCTCTTATCTTCGCATACGTCCTTGGCTGGTAAAAAGAATATCATCGCAAAAATGAAGGGCCTGTTCCACAAAAGGGAGCAGGCTCCTTCTTCCGGTGAGGTTGAGAGGGTGTCTCCAATGGCCCGTCCCATTTCATCGTATGATGCCCGTGAGGTGGGTGTGCTGGTGCAGCAATGGGTTAAAAACAGGGGCTACCGCCTTCCGCACCGCACTCTCCAGGAGGCCGCGGAAAATATCGGCACCACTTCCGTAAAGCTTCACCGCTACTGCCTCAATTCACTTGGTATGGATTTCCGTGCATGGAGAACTTCCCTGAGGATTGAAGATGCCAAGAAAATAATGACTCAAGAGCCTTCTCTCCCGGTTTCCCAGGTGGGCAGGATAGTCGGCATCAATGACAGAAGCAATTTCTTCCGTCAGTTCTCTTTAGCAACTGGGGTTACGCCGGATAAATGGCGCCAGGAACACTCTAAACGCTGATTCCGCTGGTGCGGATGTTCTCCGCCATCTCATGGGCCAGCCTGGCCCTTGCTTCCAGTGAATACCAGGCAATATGAGGCGTAAAGTGCAGCTTTTCAGGCTGCTTAAGATTCATTAAGGGGCTGCTCAGAGGGAGCGGCTCCTTTACGTATACGTCAAGCCCTGCGCCGGCAATGAGGCCATCGTCAAGGGCCCTTGCAAGATCCTCTTCCACGGCAATGCCTCCCCGGCCTGTATTCACAAGAAAAGCCGTGCGCTTCATCTTCCGGAACTCTTCATAGCCAAGGAGCCCGGCTGTGCGCTCATTGTAGGGGGCGTGGATGGAGATTACATCGGCCCTGGAAAGCATCTCATCAAGGGATACGGACGGATAATCCTTGCAATGGGAAGTGCCGGAGGTGGAATAATAGATTACTTCCATTCCAAAGGCGCGGCCAATTGCTGCAACCTTTTGGCCGATAGCCCCCATCCCAATGATTCCCAGCGTTTTTCCGGCAAGCTCCGTGAAGGGATGGGCAAAGTCTACGTGTACGGGATTACGGCTGTAGGCCCCACTGGTTACGAATTCCTGATAATGGAAAGCCCTCCCCGCAAGGTTCAGGATGTGCATCCAGGCCGTCTGGGCCACGGAATCCGTTGAATATGCGGCAACGTTACGCACCAACACGCCGCGCTCCTCACACAGTTTCACGTCTATGTTGTTAATGCCGGTTCCGGCCTCGCAGATGAGCTTTAGGTTTGGCGCCGCATCAAGGAAAGCCTTATCCACAATCACCTTGTTAAGGCACGCTAC
The DNA here is from genome assembly GCA_017553255.1 of Bacteroidales bacterium. Lineage (GTDB taxonomy): Bacteria > Bacteroidota > Bacteroidia > Bacteroidales > UBA932 > Cryptobacteroides. The sequence continues at coordinate 38,335 of JAFZML010000181.1, forward strand.
GTGGGCATCCCGGACCCTTTCTCGGGCCTGCTCGGCTGTAGATGACTGGTAACATACAAACTCTCCCTGGGCCGCAATTTCCTCAAGGGAAACGTCTCCCATTGATATGGCATCCAAAAAAACTATCTTGATCATAATCTGTTTGAGATTCTCTCCTTCGTTTCACTCAGTCGGAATGACAATGATGTTTATTTGTCATACCAGCATTTAATGTCATACCTGCTTTTAATGTCATACCGAGCGAAGCGAGTGTATCTCATTAGTTACAAAATTAATAGAATTTTTGTATATTTGACCTCACTAATGGCCAATGTTCGGGAAATATTAGCCGGGATTGATGAGAAAGCTCCCTATTCCATGGTGGTAGAAGCCTCCGTGCGGGATTACTGCGTGCTTGCCCTTCAGTTCCTCCGTGGCCAGGCAGATTTCGGCCAGTATTTTGAGACCCGTCTCCCCAGTCCAATGCCCGCCCTTGAAGCGGAGGTAGTGGCCCGGAAATATGCCTCTGAGCGCTATTCGGCCCAGTTTTACTCCCCTTCTTCTGAGGCGCTGCTGGCCGATGTTATTGCCGACGTAGCCTTTGCCCAAAGCCAGCGTCTCACCCTCACTACGCCCTCCACTCCGCAGGCCGATGACCGTGAACGCGCATGCGTATATATTGTTGCCGTCTATACCCTCTTTGCCCTGGCCCTTCACGGCCGCAAGGACTTTGCCGTGCTTTTCCTTGAAGCCTGGGCAAATTTCAATATGTACGCAAGTGCCAGGACCATTCGTAAGCACTACGACAAATCCTGGCACTCTAGGTACAATTCCCTGTTTTATCCTCTGGGATAGATCCTTCGTCACTTCGTTCCTCAGGATGACAAATGTCATTCTTTTTTTGTCATTCTGAGCGATTATTTTGTCATTCTGAGCGAAGCGAAGAATCTATGCGTTAAGTCTCACCTCTAGACGTTTACGGATTTCCTGGAGGAACTGGAGGGAGGTAAGACCCTTGGGGGTGATGCCTTCCGAAAGGTTCACAAGGTCCTTGGTCTCAAGGCCTTCGTTAAGGGTATCGAAGCAGGCCTGCTCCAGCTGGTTGGCATAGTTCACAAGCTCAGGAAGCTTATCCAGCTCTCCCCTCTTGCGGAATGCGCCGCTCCAGGCAAAGATTGTTGCCATGGGGTTGGTGGACGTCTCTTCGCCCTTCAGGTACTTGTAATAGTGACGGGTAACAGTACCGTGAGCGGCCTCGTACTCATACTTGCCGTCCGGGCTGACGAGCACGGAGGTCATCATTGCCAGCGAACCGAATGCGGTGGAGACCATGTCGGACATGACGTCGCCGTCGTAGTTCTTGCAAGCCCAGATGAACCCGCCTTCGCTGCGCATTA
>JAFZML010000019.1 GCA_017553255.1 Bacteroidales bacterium
GTCAAGATTGAGGAGCTCCGTGGCCGCCCTTATGAAGACGTTCCTCCGGAATATCTCCGCGCCGTCCTTGGCCAGGTTCTCCGTGACATCCACAATCAGGGCCTCTGCTACATCAAATACGAGCGCAAACAGAATTGCTTTCACATCACTGTGAAAGCCAAGTGACCCTACGTTACCCCCTCCCCTCGGGGGAGGGACTTATTTACTGTTTGCGGTGGAGCCTAATGTGTTGATTGTGAGCTAGTTACACAATCTTCTGGTAGAACTTTTTCTACCAGAAACCTCTGTAAGTAATTGGTAATGAGCGAATTAAGCTCCACCACAAGGGGAGAAGTGAGAGGGGTATAAAAAAGAAACGTCGGCCTTCACAGGCGGACGCTCTACTAACCACATAATTAATAACACTAAAACTAATAACCAATAGATTGATTCCACTGAGAGAACCTCGCTTCCTCAATCCGATGCAAAGTTACGGCAATTTTTTTGATTTGCAAATTTTTTCAAAAGATTTTTTAGAAAAATTTTTCAAAATATAGTTAACGCATTGATAATCAATGAGAAAAAATTTTGATTTTGTTGAAATGCATCAAAATACCGCAAATTATAACACCTTATTTACACATTGATAATCAGCGAATTAGCGAAAACCGAAATACCGTGAAATATATGGTGTGGTTTCAAATCAAAAGCGGATTGCAAGCATTTGCTTACAATCCGTTACTTTTGGGCTTTTTCGTCCTAATAATCAGAAATATTACCTCTGAAAACGTTTGCCAGGGATGAATCTGGACACCTGACTGCAGTATGCCTCATACTCCGGATATTTGCCACCGCTGATCTCTTCTGCGAGGGAAGAGCTGCCAAGGAACAGGACAACAAGAAGCAGGCAACCTATTATGCTCCAGTTGAATATGCCGATGCCGGCACCTATGGAGAAGATGTAGAAGCAAATCCAGATGGACTGCTCTCCAAGGTAGTTGGGATGGCGGCTTATGCCCCATAGGCCGCGTGTGTTGAAGCCAAGGTTGTACGGCTCCGGAAGATCCTCCAGCTTTTGACCGCCCTTGATCATTCCCCACTTGGTGGTTTGGAATACCCACTGCTGTTCATCGGCCACAGCCTCCCAGGCGATGAATCCAAGCATAAGGACGGCGGCAATAATATCTACAATGCCGAAAGGCACGGGCGAATTCATGCTTACAAGTGCAGGGAAGGTGGTGAGAAGGACCAGGGTGTTCTGGTACACGGAGATGAAGAAAAGGTCAAAGAGCATCCAGCCCAGGCGGTTGCCGTTGAAGAACGGGCCTTCACGGAGGACAGACCAGCGATAATCCTCTTCTCCTTCCCAGAACTTCCAGCTGTATGCGCCCTTGCGCGCGAAGTTGAAGGTGAGGCGGGCGCCCCACAGGGTGGCAAGGACGGCCATCACCACAAGGCGGAGGCTCATTCCGCCGTTGATGGCTATTACCCAGGTATAGACGGGAGGCAGTATACTCCAGATTTTGTCCATCTGGGAATTGTTGCCGGTGAGCTCACCTGCAACAAAGCAGTAAAGCGCGCTGCATCCGGCAATTATGCCAAGAGTTTTGAGGGTAGAGAGCTGTAAAGTGTCAAGTGCCGGTCCTACATATATATAGAGGAGTGGACACACAATAAGAGACAGGCCAAGCAATGTGGCAATGAGGGGGATGTTCATCTTTTTCATAGCCACAAAGATAAGCAAAATATCTGATAATCAGATTAAAGCAGCCGCTTGCGAAGGTTTTCTATCATATCCACCGTCATGGCGTCCAGGGTGAAGGTGGGTTTCCAGTCCCATTCCTCGCGGGCGCAGGAATCATCCATGCTGTCCGGCCAGGAAGTGGCAATGGCCTGGCGCACGGGGTCCACCTCATAGCGTACGCGTAGGCCGGGAATGTACTCACGGATTTTTGCAAAGAGTTGCTCCGGCTCAAAGCTCATGGATGCAATGTTGAAGGAATTGCGGTGTTTCAGGCGGGAAGGATCTGCCTCCATAAGCTGGATTGCGGCGTGAAGGGCATCTGGCATGTACATCATGTCCATGAAGGTGCCGGGAGCAATGGGGCAAATGAATTCCTCTCCTTTTACGGCCGAGTAATACACCTCCACGGCATAATCCGTGGTGCCTCCGCCGGGAAGCGTGGTATAGGAAATAAGGCCGGGGAAACGCACTGAGCGGGTGTCTACGCCATATTTATGGAAGTAATAGTCTGAGAGAAGCTCCGTTGCAACCTTGGTGACGCCGTACATGGACCTGGGGCGCTGGATGGTATCCTGGGGAGTGCCCACGTGGGGAGTTTCAGGGCCGAAAGAGCCGATAGAGGACGGCGTGAACACGGCACAGCCTTTCTCACGGGCAATCTCAAGGATGTTTAGAAGGCCGTTCATCTGGATGTCCCATGCAAGGAGCGGCTTTCTTTCTGCAACGGCCGAAAGCAGGGCGGCAAGGTTGTAGATGGTGTCTATCTGGTACTTGTCTACAATGGCGGCAAGGCCGGCGGCGTCACGGACATCGGCAATTTCTGCGGGGCCGCTTTCAAGGAGCACGCCTTTGGGTTCTGCGCCGGGGATATACCCGGCTACAACTGTGGAGCCGGCGATTTCTCTCCTTATCTTCATGGTAAGCTCTGAGCCAATCTGGCCCGTTGAGCCTATTACAAGTACGTTTCTCATATTGTGGTCTAAGACTGTACAAATTTATCACTTTTTGGTGGAATTTCAATATAAAAGAGTTAAATTTGAAAACGCTAAAACCATCATCTTATATGTACGGAAAATTTCAAAAATACCTTCAGGATGAGCTTCAGGCCATCAAGGACGCAGGACTTTACAAGAATGAAAGAAACATAGCCAGTCCCCAGAGCGCGGAAATAACGCTCCAGGACGGCAGCAAGGCGCTTAATTTCTGCGCCAACAACTATCTTGGCCTGGCGGACAGTCCCCGCCTTGCCGATGCCGCCAAAAAGGCTATGGACGCAAGGGGATACGGCATGTCATCTGTGCGTTTCATCTGCGGCACCCAGGATATCCACAAGGAGCTTGAAAAGGCTGTCTCAGAGTACTTTAAAACAGAGGATACCATCCTCTATGCCGCCTGCTTCGACGCCAACGGCGGCGTCTTTGAGCCTCTCTTCGGCCCGGAAGACGCCATTATTTCAGACTCCCTCAACCATGCATCCATCATAGACGGCGTACGCCTTTGCAAGGCACAGCGTTTCCGTTATGCCAATGCCGATATGCAGGACCTTGAAGCCAAGCTCCAGGAAGCCCAGGCCTGCCGTCACAGGATAATTGTGACAGACGGCGTGTTCTCAATGGACGGCAATGTGGCCCCCATGGACAAGATCTGTGATCTGGCGGAAAAGTACGATGCCCTTGTGATGGTTGATGAAAGCCACAGCGCAGGAGTTGTGGGCCCCACCGGCCACGGCGTGGCAGAGCAGTTTGGCTGCTATGGCAGAATTGATATATTCACGGGCACCCTCGGAAAGGCCTTTGGCGGTGCCGTGGGCGGTTTCACTACCGGCCGCAAGGAGATTATAGAGATGCTCCGTCAGCGCAGCCGCCCGTACCTTTTCTCAAATTCCATCCCGCCCATGATTGCGGCTGCCGGAATTGAGACCTTCAAAATCCTCAAGGAAAGCAATGCCCTCCATGATAAGCTTATGGAGAACGTGGTTTACTTCCGTGAGAAGATGCTTGCGGCCGGCTTTGACATCAAGCCCACCCAAAGCGCAATATGCGCCGTTATGCTCTACGACGCCCCTCTTTCCCAGAAATTCGCCGCTGCAATGGCCCAGGAAGGCATCTTCGTGACGGGCTTCTATTATCCCGTGGTCCCCAAGGGTCAGGCCCGCATCCGCGTCCAGCTAAGCGCCGCCCATGAGAAAGAGCACCTTGACAAGGCAATATCGGCCTTCATAAAAGTTGGAAAAGAACTTGGAGTAATTAAATAAATGAAAAAGACCTTTGCTTTAGCGCTTCTGCTGCTTTCCATTGCAGCAGGGGCCCAAAACAAGGCCGGAGGCATTTCGGCCAGTATTCTCTCAGACCTTAACGCCTCTTTTGAAGGCAATTCCCAGGACAAAGCCATACGCAACGCCCTCAACAATACGTCAATGGCGGTGCTGGCGGCTTCGGCCGATAAATCCGCCATGCCGGACACCCGTTTTTCCAATGAGGTGAAAACCGTTGGCCGCACAGACCAGAAGTCTTCCGGCAGGTGCTGGCTCTTTACCGGCCTCAATGTCCTCAGAGCCCACATGATAGCGCGCCATAACCTGGATGAGTTCACCTTCTCCCAGAATTACCTCTTCTTCTATGACCAGCTGGAAAAGGCCAATCTCTTCCTCCAGGGCGTGATAGACACCCGGAAACTTCCTATGGAAGACCGCAAGGTAGACTGGCTCTTTGCCAATCCAATAGGGGACGGCGGCCAGTTCACCGGCGTGAGCAACCTCGTCATGAAGTACGGCGTGGTGCCGTCGGAGGCAATGCCTGAAACTTTCTCGGCCAATAACACCGCCGCCATGCGCTCCCAGCTCAGCCTCATCCTCAGGGAAGGCGGCCTGAAGCTTCGCGCGGCCAAAGCCTCTGAGGTTCAGGCGCTTAAGATAGATATCCTGAAGGATGTCTACCGCGTCTTGGCCCTTTGCCTTGGCGTTCCTCCCACGGAATTCACCTGGCGCAAGGACGGTAAAACCTACACCCCGCAGGAATTCTACAAGCAGTTCCTTGGAGAGGACCTTGAGAATAACTACGTGATGGTTATGAACAATCCCACCCTGGAGTACGGCAAGGTGTATGAAATAGACTATGACCGCCACGTGTATGACGGCCAGAACTGGGTTTACGTGAACCTTCCCATGGACCGCATCAAGGAAATGGCCATTGCTTCCATCAAGGACAACACCGCCCTCTACTTCTCCTGCGACGTAGGTAAGTTCCTGGACCGCAGTAAGGGTGTGGCAGACATTGAAAACTTTGACTACCAGTCACTTCTTGGCGTAGATTACGGTATGGACAAGCGTGACCGCATCCTTACCCACGCCAGCGGCTCAACCCACGCCATGACTCTTATTGCCGTAGACCTCAAGGACGGCCAGCCCGTGAAATGGATGGTTGAAAACAGCTGGGGCGCCACCAGCGGCTACAAAGGCAACATCATCATGACGGACAAGTGGTTTGATGAATACATGTTCCGCCTTGTGGTAGAAAAAAAGTACGTCCCCGCAGACGTACTCTCAATGATGTCACAGAAACCTGTCCTTCTCCCCGCCTGGGACCCCATGTTCACTCCAGAGGAGTAGGACCTCATTGCCGTGTTTTCACTCAGAAGGCGTATAAGGCCGATTTCACTGCCCACACGGCAAGGAAATCGGCCTTTTTCCTGAAAAACCTTGCCGTGTCGGCACCAAAAACGGCCTCAGGAGCGTTTTACGTGCAAACACGGCCATATCGTCATCCTGAGCGAAGCGAAGGATCTCTCTATGGGCTTGGGCGACAGCCCCGGCAGAAGACGGCACGCCGCAGGCGTGTCCCACGGATTGGAGCCCTCCGCCGAAGGCGCTGCGACAATGATTTTGGGTGGAGGCTAAGTAACTGATATTGAGAATGTTATGAGAGTGTCTGGTAGAAAAAGTTCTGGTAGAAGATTCTATAACGGCTTCACTATCAGCGAATTGGCTTCCACCACAAGGGGAGAAGTATAAGTGTGAGATGCCCGATCAGGGTCGGGCATGACGGAGGGTAGATTCTTCGCTTTGCTCAGAATGACAAGGGATCAGGGTGACAGTCACTCCTGAGCAGTAACTAGTTCGCAGGGGATATCCTTGTGGTAGATGAACTCTATGATGGTGATGTCGGAATTGATTTCACCATTGTCATATCCGGCGGCGGTGATTGTGTATCGGCCGCCTTCCTTCATATAGCCGGGGTCTTCCTCTGAGAATACCCACTCAGACACACCGGTGTCTGTGGTTTCCGGTAAATCCATGAATCCGTATTCCTCATAGAAAAGGATAAGCTGGGTGTAGTATTGCTCGGGATCGGCATAATCCTCAAGCATCTCTTCCGTCTCAATGTAGTCCCAATAATAGCGGTCATTGTTGGAAGGGGTAACGGTCACTTTATCCGGCTCAAAGGTGAACTCAAAAGTGATGCTGGACTTCACAAGGGGATTGGTGCGGAATTCCTTGGAGCAGGGGATGCCCACATACTGTTTTTTGTCAGGATCAACCTGAAACGCAATAACCCTGTATACTTTTTCCGGGGCAAGATAGGTGTATTGGATTTCCTGCCTTCCTTTGTAGCAGTATATGTCTGAGAAAGTAAGGCTGGGGGCAATGTCGGAGCTGGCAAACTCCCACCTTTCAATGCTGAAGTCCATCTGGAACTGAGCATTCTCATCATCCGTCATATTGAAGTATTCCTCCATGTCCTCGCTGATGATGCCGTAGGAATAGTAGACATTCGGATTGCTTGGCTCTATCACAACCTTTGCCTTGGTGGAGAGGACATTTTTCACCTCAATTTTGAACCCTGCAGGCTTCTCCTGCTTTGAAGCGGTGCAGGAGGAGAGTAGCAGGATTGCTCCAAGTATATAATATATATGTTTCATTTACAGCTCTTTAGTGACTTTGATGATAAAATGGATGAAGCCTGTACCGTGGGCACCGTAGGGCGCAAAGTCATAGGAGACATTCTGGCCCTTGAAGTAGATTTCCGCCTTCTGGGAATTGACAAAAGGGACGGTTTTATCCACAGTACTATGGAACATGTGGATTGGAGCCTTGGGCTTGAAATTCAGCACTGAATTGAGCATCAGGGCCTTGTAAAGCTTTGCAGTCTGGGGATTGGCTTTGTTTCGGCCTTCCTCCGTCAATATCTCAGAGACGTTTTTGAAGCCAATCAAATTGTTGATCTGCTTCACCGTGTATTCCTTGGAGTTTATCCACTCATCATAATTATCCAGAAGAGGGGACTTGAAAAAGACCTTCATGTCAAGGCCAAGGTTTTCTCCTATGCTCACGCCCTGGACAATCATTGGAATGGCGCAGGGAATGCCTGTGTGGTCTTCTTCCAGGGAAACGTCGTAGGTTGCGGCAAGGTCGTAGGGACCTGCGCCGGCATAAACCTTCATGATGGGGAGCTTGTCCCAGCATTCTCGCTGGATAATCTTCATAACGCCCAGCGTGGTAGAGCCTCCCTGGGAATATCCAAAGAGGATAACCTCATTGCTGATGGGCTTCCGGCCGATATGCTCAAGATACGGCTTCACGGCAAGGCCCATGTCCACAACGGCCCTGGCGGTGCTTTCCACGTGCATATAGGGGTGGATGCGGCTTTTGGTAACGCCGAAGCCAATGTAATCGGCAATCACAACTGCATAGCCCTTAGTGGCAAGGAGGGCCTCCAGGGGGAAGGCTTCGGAGGGACATTCCGGGTTTGAGCCTATTGTGAAGTGGCTCACCAGTATCATATTCTTGATGTCCCCGCTTTTAGGAAGAACAATCTTTCCGGACAGGGTGATGGGGTTGCCGTCAATGTCATGGCCTTGGTATGTGCCGGCAATGTGGACCAGGGAGTTGCAGCAGATGTTCCCAATAAGGTTTCTGGCCACCTCCACGCCGGTGGTTTTGGCCAGCTTGGTGTCCGGCTCATCGTCATCTTCCAGATAGGTGAACTCCGGATTCAAGGCGCCATCTGGCATGAAAGCGTCTGAGCACTTTGTGGAAGTGACCTTGAAAGTGTCAAAATCGGCATATTCAATGTCAGGATGCTGGCAGGCCCATATCAGGCCAAGGCACAGCAATAATGCAGGGATCTTTTTCATGCTACCAGGTGTAATTGACGCCCACAGAGATGATTCTGGAGCCAACCATAAAAACATCGTTTCCGCCTTTCAGGGCATTCAGAAGGCCGATTTCAGCAGTTCCTCCCCAGTGCCCCTTTCCAACTCTTACGCCCACAAGGTTGAGGTTGAAGGCGGGAGCCAGCTCAAACTGCCTCTGGTTGTCAAAGGCCATGAGAAGGCCCACGGAAAGCCCGGAATAAATGTCTACCCACTCACTCCGGAAATAGGTGAACCTGACTGAGGGAAGTATGCAGAGGTTGTAGTTATTTACCCTCACTGGGTCTGAAACCACGGTTCCGGCGGCGTCACGGCTGGCCACTTTCCAGAAAATGCCCTCGAAGTCCGTTTGGACGCCGGCGCTCACAACATCAGTGAACGAATACAGATAATCTGCAAAGATATGGCCCGTGTATCCATAATCATAGGTGCCTTTTGAGCGGAAATCTCCCGGAAGGGCCTCCGGGTTATAGGTATCCTTGCCACTGGGGTGGAAGACAAGTGTCTCAAAGAGCATGTCTCCCCAGCCCACACGCACGGAATGGCGGGACGGGGGATTGTCGGCAAGGCAAACCACGCTGAGACAGGCCGCAAATGCTATAGTTATCAGTTTTTTCATATCTTTCTTGAGGGAAGAAGGGCCATGAGGTAACCAATGAGGGACACGCCCCCGGCAATCCAGAGGATGTCACTGAGTTTAAGCGCCACGGGGTATGAATCCACTACAAAGTTTCCAGGCATGCCGATTATTCCAAAACGTTGCTGCAAAATGACTAAGCCCACTCCAATAATAAGGCCGATAACCATTCCAAGGAGGGAAACCAGCCATCCTTCCAGGAGGAAAATGCGCCGGATGGTGCCGTCCTGGGCCCCCATTGCGCGTAGAGTCCCGGTGTCCGGCTCCTTCTCAATGATGAGCATCTTGAGGGAGCTGTAGATGTTGAAGGCAATGATAATTACCACAAAGATGAGGATGAGGAAAATTGCAAGCTTTTCATATCTCATCATCTTGTAGATGGATTCTTCCTGGCGGTAGCGGTTGAGGACGCGGAAAGACGGGCCGAGAGTGGCTTCCAAGTCCTTCTCAAGGGCATCGGCCGAACCTGGCGAAGCCCAAATCTCTATGGAGGAGACCTCCGTTTCCAGCTCCAGCAGCTCCCGCATAGATTCTATGGGGATGAGCATGAGCTTGGCGTCAATCTCTGAATTCACGGAAATAATGCCTCCAGTGAGGGCTTTGACCTTCCGCAGAGACGCCTGCGGATTTGCAAGGGAGATATTCTCCTTGCGGGAAGGGTAGTAGATCTCAAAGGGCGTTATGAAACGCGGATTAAGGCCGATACTATGCGCCAGGGCAGCCCCTGCAACCGCTGCGGGCATTTCCCCGCGCCGGAATGTCCAGTTGCCGTCAATTATGCTTTCCCGGAGTGGGGATTCTTCCTGTGCGGCCTCATCTATGCCCTTTACCCTTGCAAGGCTTTGACGGCCTTCGTAGGACAGGAAAACCTGCTCTTCAAGCACGCTGGAGAGCCTCAGAACGCGGGAGTCTTCAATGACGGGGGCAAAAAGCGCGCTGTCCGGGACAAAAAATTTCCCGGAGGCCGGCCTTACCACAAAATCTGGGTCCGACGCCTCCAGGGACTCTCCAACCAGGCGGTTGAAGCCGTTGAAAACGGAAAGGATTACAACCAGCGCTGCCGTTCCAATTGCCATACCTGCCACGCCAATTCCGGAAATCATGTTGATCACGTTATGGCTTTTCCGGGAAAACAGATACCGGACGGCAAATATGAATGGCAACTTCACTTTTTCAGTAATTCTTCTATATGCTCTGCGTAATCCAGGGTGGTGTCCAGGATAAAGATGAGCTCAGGGACAATCCTGAACTGTTTCGCTACAAGGTGTCCAAGTTCCCCGCGGAGAGCCTTGTTGCTGTCCTGTAGAATCTGCATCACGGGACCCTGTTTTTCCGAGGGGAACACGCTCACGTATACTTTGGCCACGGAAAGGTCCGGGCTTACGCGTACCTCCGACACCGTAACCATGGCGCCGCCAAAGGCCGCCATGCCCTTTGAGCGTATAAGCTCCGCAAGGTCTTTCTGCAACTCCCTGCCAACTTTCAGCTGGCGTGTACTTGCCGGTTTATCCATTACTTGACGTTAATGATAAAGTAATTCTTCTTTCCTTTCTGGGCCAGGATGTAGTGACCGTTCACGATATCGGCCTCAGTTACCTCAGCGGCAATATCCGTCACTTTGTCCTTGTTGATGGCAATGCCGCCGCCCTGGATCATCTTGCGGGCTTCTCCCTTGGAGGGGAGGATGGCGGTTTTGACGGCAAGGAGGTCCATGATGTTCACGGGAAGTTCCTCCTTGGGAAGGTCAAATGAAGGGACGTCTCCAAAGACGGAGAGGAAGGTGCGTTCATCAAGCTTCCTCAGGGCCTCGGAGTTGCCGCTAAAGAGCATTCTTGATGCCTCTATGGCATTTTGGAGAGCCTGCTCGCCGTGGCACATGCGGGTTACTTCCTCTGCCAGGACCTTCTGGAGTTCACGGGCGCCGGGATTTTCCCTGTGGCGGGAAATGAGGCCCTCAATGGTCTCACGGTCCAGCATGGTGAAGATCTTGATGTAGCGCTCTGCGTCGTCATCGGCCACATTGAGCCAGAACTGGTAGAATTCATACGGGGACGTGCGCTCCGGATCCAGCCAGATGTTGCCCTTTTCAGTTTTGCCGAATTTTGTGCCGTCGGCCTTACGGATGAGGGGGCAGGTGAGTGCGAAGGCCTGGCCGCCGTCCATGCGGCGGATGAGCTCCGTTCCGGTGGTGATGTTGCCCCACTGGTCACTGCCGCCAAGCTGGAGGATGCAGCCCTTGTTCTTCCACAGCCAGTAGAAATCATAGCCCTGCATGAGCTGATAGCTGAATTCCGTAAAGGACATACCCTCAGAGGAATCCCTCTGGAGGCGCTTTTTAACGGAATCCTTGGCCATCATATAGTTCACGGTGATGTGCTTTCCTATGTCACGGATGAAGTTAATGAAGCTGTAATCCTTCATCCAGTCATAGTTGTTCACAAGCTCCGCCTTGTTGGGAGCGTCTGAATCAAAGTCCAGGAAACGTGACAGCTGGGCCTTGATGCCCTCTACGTTGTGGCGGAGGGTTTCCTCATCCAGAAGGTTTCTTTCCGCGCTTTTCATGGAAGGGTCACCAATCATGCCGGTGGCGCCGCCAACCAGCGCGAAAGGCTTGTGGCCGCAATTCTGGAAATGCCTGAGTATCATAACGCTCACAAGGTGGCCAATGTGCAGGGAATCTGCGGTGGGGTCAATTCCCACGTATGCCGCCTGTGGGCCTTCCATAAGTTTCTCTTCTGTTCCGGGCATGATGTCCTGAATCATGCCGCGCCATTTGAGCTCTTCTACGAAATTCTTCATATACAGTCTTATCTTTTATTCAGCCTTACTACAAATACGCGCAGGCCATCCCTGCGTCTGCTCCACGTTACCCCTACCCTAAATCCCTTCCCTCGGGGAAGGGACTTTGTCGGCCTTCGGCCTCCGTTTACCAAATTAGAATTTACAAATATACGATTTTTATTGTATTTTTGTAGATAAATGCTTGAACTGTTTTAGTGTTAGTATTATGAAGAAGTATTTGTTCCTTTTGATGGCCATAGCATTTGGCCTTTTATCATGCTCAAGGTATGAAAGCGTCAAAGGAGACCCCATGAATGCCAGGATTTACACCCTGGACAACGGTCTCAAAGTTTATCTCACAGTTAATAAGGATGAGCCCAGGATTCAGGCCAATATCGCCGTGCATGCCGGCGGTAAGGATGACCCCTCAGACAACACCGGCCTTGCCCAC
>JAFZML010000020.1 GCA_017553255.1 Bacteroidales bacterium
GGAGGAAGGCTTCTACCTGCGTCCGGAAATGAGGATGGCTCAGAGGGAGCTCCTGTATGGAACCGTGATCCAGCATTTACCTTTGTAGGCGTGCAATAAGTTCATTTCCAAGGGCTTCCTTGGCTTTGATGTGTTCCAGGACGGCGGTCACAAAGGAATTGGACTCAAAGTCACCGCGAACCTGTGAGAAGTCACGCTCCTTGATTTCGCGGTCACCATCGGCCCCGAAACCAGTCATGGAGGCAAGGTTGAATTCCTTGCGGGCGTCCTCGTAGAGCTCCTTGTCAAGGCCGATAACGGCGGTTTTCCAGCGCTCCACTATGTCAATTACCTGAGCAGTGGTGATGCTCTCAAGAGGGTAGCCAAAGAATTCCTCATACTTATCGTAGGCCCAGGTCCACTCCGCGTCATAATACCATGCGTGGAGATTATGGAAAGCGTCAAACAGGCCCTGTAGGTCCATCTCTCCCCTTTCCACGCGCTCAACAATATCCTTCACGGCATCACGGGGGGCAATGAGGCCGCTGAGATCGGCCCAGATACCCTTGCCGATAGGGCAAGTTGGCTTCAGGGCTTCCCTGATTTGGTCATCGGATGCGCCTGCAGGCAGGTTCTCAAGCCTCTTTATTATGGAGTTGCCAAGGAACTTTGTGATGGCTACCTCATAGTAACGTATGCCGTTACGGAGGGAGGAATTGCGGATTTTGGTGCTGTGATAGGAGTAAATATCTGAGAGCTCTCCGGAAGAATACTGCAGATTCTTAAGGAGCTTTATGCCCTTGAACATCTTCTGGATGGTGTAGGGGCTGAGGAGATTGTAGTTGATGCAGTCCAGGCGGTCCGGATCCTTGCGGCCGTCACGCTTGGGCCACTTCTGGGCGTCACGTACGGTACCCACGCTGCGGATGTTCACGCCTGGCACCAGATAAGTGGTGTTCTGCTGCTCAATCAAATATGAGAACGGCAGATGGGAAGTGTCCGAGTGGGTTACATGGCGTCCCATCACAAGTGAGAATGCACCCACGCGGGATGGCCACAGGATGTAAGAATCTGATGCGGTTTTGGCACCCCTTTCCAGGATTCCCTGGTGGATGGGGCCGAGCTTGTACATGTGATTGCTCTGGTTTGAGCCGCTGCCGGCGTTCATGAATGAGAACATACCGGCAATAAGGAGGGTGCTCTTGTGGTGAGTCACGGTAAACGGCCCTGCAAAGATGGCGCAGGCCTCACCGTTCTCTCCCTGGCAGTTGCTGAAAAACAGGGAATCAGAGGCGCTGTAGCCGTGGCCCAGATGACATGCCTGCCCCACGAAACAACGCTCCAGGGTGGTGTTATCGGCCACATGTGAGCCGCTGCAGATGATAAAATCATCGGCAATGACTCCGTGCGCTATGGTAACGGGCGCAAAGCTGTTGCTGTGGACGGTGCCGTTCCTGAGGCGGCTTGCACCGCTTATAACAGCATAATCCTCTATGCGTACTCCGTTGATATGACGGGTGTTGCGGATGGAGACATAATCCCCTATCCGGCCGCGGTCAGACGTCTGGGAAACGGCATACTCCTCTATCATCTTGTTGAGCTTCTCAATGAGGGCCGGCCTGTGCCTGTACATTGCAAGGACGTAGGCTATCTGGGCACTGAGGCGGTCATAAATCTTTACTTCTCGGCCGCCGGTTTCATTGAGCACGGACACTTCTACGCCGTTGCCAAAGGTGCTAGGCCCCTCGCAAACAAGAAGGTCTACGTTCTCTATATATGTGTGGGAGCCAATGTCATAATTGGCCACATAATTGGTCACGTTTTCTATGAGGGAATCATCACCTACGGTAACGTTGTGAAGCGTGCAGTCCCTGAGACCGGAGTGCTTCTTGATGCCTCCGGGAAGGACAAACACTTCTTTGAAACTGCCGAATTCCACAGTCCCGGAAAAACGCACTCCACGTACGTAATTCAGGGATTCAGTGTCCTTGCAGAACACACTCCCCCAGTCTTCCGCGCGACATCCGCGGCTCACCAGCAAATCTATCTGCTCCTCAGTAAGGGCTTTTTTTGTCATAACTTTTCTAACTTAAAACTAACTCTTCAATTTTTGCAAGGAGCTCCTCACGGCTGTGTGTCCCTGCCCTCATGCAGTACCTGGCAGGTTTCCCGCAAATAAGGCAGGGGCGCTCCTTAAGGCCTATTTCCCCCCTTGACACAGGCCCACTGGGGCCGATAACATCAAGGTCCATGAGCCTTCCCAGCCTGTGAGTCTCCTCTATTTGGGCCGAAGCCCTTTTTATTTCAAGGGGCTCCCCTTCCACCATGAAGTAGCCTTCATAGCCGGTTGGAAGGTCCCTTATCTCTTCAAAAGCGGGCGTAAAACGCTCTCTCACGGCTTTAACGCCCGCATCTGCTATTTTCATTGACAGTGAATTACGCTTTTCCGGGCCTGGAAGCTGCACGGTAAGGCAAAGCAGCACAAGGCCGGGATACTTTTCCAGCAGTTCCCTCTGATGTGCGGCGCGCCTGTCCCGGCTCTCCAGAAGCTCCTGAAGCGTTATCACTACTTGATATTGTAAATCTTGTCCAGAACTGAGCCGTCACGGTTCATAACTATACCCACAACCTTGTCTCCAAAAGGAAGAGGATCAGGGGTGCCGATAATAGAAGCGGCCTTGGCGGCAAGCTCATTGATATCAACAACCTTAAGGCCGGCTTCCTGCAGACGCTGTGCGATTTCCGGGCGGCCGGGGTTCACGGCAATGCCGTACTCTGTAACCACAACGTCTACTGACTTACCGGGAGTTATGAGAGTGGTTACCTTGGGCACTACGCAAGGGATTCTGCCACGGAGAAGCGGGCACACAATGATGCTCAGGGCGCTGTCTGCGGCAGTATCCTGATGGCCGCCTATTGCGCCACGGATAATGCCGTCACTGCCCACCAGAACGTTTACGTTGAACTGGGTGTCTACCTCCAGAGCGCTCAGGATCACAATATCCAGGGCGTGGGTGGCGCTTCCAAGATGCTGCCCGGAAGCATATTCAACGGCCGATACTTCCTGGTGCAGCGGATCATTGTGGATGGATTCAGCTGCAACCTTGTCAAAGGACTGGACGTCAATGAGCTTTCCGATAAGGCCTTCCTCATGGAGCTTTACCATATGTGCGGTAATGCCGCCAAGGGCGAAGCTGGCCTTGATTCCGCGGGCAATCATTTCCTCACGGATATACTTCACGGCAGCAAGGGATGCGCCGCCGGTACCTGTTTGGATGCTGAAGCCATCCTTGAAGTAACCGGAGTTAATTATCACTTTGGCAGCCTGTTTGGCAAGGAGGATATCCCTGGGATTCTTTGAATCCCTGATGGCGCCGGAGGAAATCTTGGAGCTGTCTCCAACGCTGTCTACCACCACCACTGACTCTACGTCTGCGGCGGAAATGGACTGAGGCATATTGGGATACTCCACAAGGTTATCAGTAAGCACAACCACGTGTGAGGCATAGCGGGCGTCCGGAAGGGCATAGCCCAAGGAGCCGCAAATGCTCTTTTCACCGTAGCCGGTTGCATTGCCAAGTTCATCGGCCGAAGAAGCCCCCAGGAAAGCCACGTCTATCTTTAGCTCCCCTTTTGCGATTGCGCTGCCGCGGCCGCCGTGGGAACGGAATACCACAGGCTCACTTAGGAGGCCGTGGGAGATGGCATCGGCCAGTTCTCCCCTGAGGCCGGAAGTTGAAATGCCGGTGATGACGCCGTTCTTAATATGCTCTATAAGAGGCTTGTGGACGTCTGAGAGGCTTGAAGCCGCCAGTTTGAGGTCCTTGAATCCCATCTGGGCCAACTTGTCCACAACCATGTTCACAACCTTGTCTCCGCCACGGAAATGGTGGTGGAAGCTTATGGTTTGGCCGTCCTTGAGACCGCTTTGGCGGATTGCCTCTTCAAGGCTTACTACCTTTGAATTTCTCATAGCGCTTCCTCCTTGTCAATTACGCCTGCGGCTATTGCCAGGGCAATGGTTCTTTCCGCCCTTATAACCACGGGACGGTCTACCATTTTGCCGTTCACTGCAATGACGCCGGAGCCCTTTGCCTGGGCTTCCTTGATGGCGGCAACAACCGCGCGGGCCTTGTTTATCTCCTTCTCTGAGGGCGTAAACACCTCATTTACAATCTCTATCTGACGGGGATTGATGATGGACTTGCCGTCAAAGCCAAGGGTTTTGATGAGCTCTACTTCCTTCCGGAAGGTTTCCATGTCGTCCAGATTGGAATACACCGTGTCAAAGCAGGCAATGCCGGCGGCACGGGCCGCTACCACTATCTGCTCACGGGCAAGAAGGAGCTCTGCACCACCCGGGGTACGGTTTGTCTTGAGGTTGGCGCTGTAATCTTCCGCACCAAGGGCTATGCCCATCATACGTTTTGATGCAGTAGCAATTGCGTAAGCGTTCACAACGCCCAGAGCGCTTTCAATGGCAGCCATAATCTGAGTCCTGCCCACTGCGCCAATCTCCTCCTCCACCTTGAGGATTTCGGCCTCAAGTTCCTTCACTTCATCGGCCGTCTCCGTTTTGGGCATACGGATAACGTCTACGCCGGCCTTTACCACTGCTTCCACGTCTTTCTTGCCATACGGAGTATTGAGCGGGTTAATGCGCACCACCATCTCCGTATTGCCGTAATCTATGGATTTGAGGGCATTGTGCACCAGCAGACGCGCCGCGTCCTTTTCCGCCATGGTCACGGAATCCTCCAGGTCCAGCATAATGCTGTCAGGGCCGTATATATGGGCATCGGCCATCATTCCGGGATTATTGCCCGGAACGAACATCATGGTTCTCCTTAGTCTTTCCATACGTCCTTTCCTGTTGCGCGTACTGCCGCAGCCGTGACGCGGGCCCTGATTGTGCAGTCCAGAGCGCCCTTGTCAATGGCGTCCACGTGTGCGTCTTTTATGCCCAGGCCCTCCAGAGTCTCGGTGATGACGGCCTTGATTTGCCTGCCAAACTGGGCCTCCACAGAGCTTTGCAGCGCTATCTCCAGCCCCTTTCCCGGGCCGATTGTGATCATAATATCTCCGGACTCAAGCGTTCCGGCTATTGCTTCTTTCATGCCTGATGTGCGGGTCTTAAAAGATCCAATACTACTTTTACGGGGTTGAAGGTTTCTACGGGAACTTCCACGAAGAGGGTGTTCCAGTCACTCATTGAGCCGTTCCAGAGGCCGGGGAGTTCAAGAGCCTTGAGCTCACGGCCTTCGAAGCTCTTGGAGCTGATGAAACCGGCTTCAGGGTCTACGTGCTCAAGGAGGTTGAACTTACCTCCCTTGTAATCCCTTAGGCAGCATACCAG
Organism: Bacteroidales bacterium; assembly: GCA_017553255.1. Taxonomy (GTDB): domain Bacteria; phylum Bacteroidota; class Bacteroidia; order Bacteroidales; family UBA932; genus Cryptobacteroides. The sequence continues at coordinate 5,336 of JAFZML010000020.1, forward strand.
ATCTACGGGGTTGAAGTGGGTGGCGTGGGACATGGCGGCCATGGCGCCGGCGTCGTCCTTATTGATCTGGACGCTTTCCAGGATCTGGAGGCTGGTGCTGCCGTCCTTGCCGGCAATGATGTAAGGGCCGCCGCCGGGCTCACCTTCATTCTTAACCATGCCGCAAACGCGGATGGGACGGTTGAGCTTTGCGCGAAGCATTTCCACGCGTTCCTTTTCACTGCGGGCCAGAGGTATCTGGATGCACAGCTCCTTGTCCAGGAATTTCTCTATTTCATTGCAAAGCTGCACTGAAGGGTCCTGGTCAAGCTTTCTGAGGTAATCAAATATCTTGTCCCTGAGCTTCAGGGCAACACCCATGAGAACCTGCTTGTACTCTGCGGTAACGGGCAGGAGCTTTTCATGTGCAACATTGTCTATGTTCTTGATACTCACAAGTTCATCCTCTACCTTGTTAAGGTTGTAGATGAGGGCGCCGTGACCAGCGGGGCGGAAAAGAAGGGAACCATCGGCCTTACGGAAAGGCTTGTTCTCCATATCCACGGCCAGGGTATCTGTAGCCTTGTCCTGGAAGGTGAACTTGATGTTGTACTTTACGCCGTAACGTTTTTCATAGGCTTCTTTTACCTGGCCGATAGCCTCCTCAAACAGGGCCTGGTGCTCCGGGGAGATGGTGACGGTGAGGTTGCAGGTGGAGTCTGCGTTACGCATATATTCCTGGGCCTCTACAAGGTGTTCTGCGATTGCAGTGCGCACTTCCTGAGGGTAACGGTGGAACTTGAGGACGCCCTTGGGCTTGCTGCCGTAGGCAAGGCCTTCTTCCTTGAGAAGGGCCTTCAGGGCCTTGAGCCTGTACTCCTTGCTGTCCTCAGGCTCTCCAAAGAGCTCCGGGGTATAGAATGCGAAATCCTTGATCTTTGCAGCCAGCTTATAGCCGGGGGCATCGGCAGGAAGATCCTCCCCCGCCTCAAGCTTTGCAAGGCCGCTGAACTGGTCCTTGAACATACGTGAGGCTGCACCGGAGGCAGGGACGAATTTGCTCTTGCCATTGATATGGGCCTTCTTGTAATAATCTACAGCCTGCGCAACTGCCTCTTTGTCAAGCACCTTGATGCCGCGCTCAGGGGTTGCGGGGCCAACGATCTTCATCCAGGGGAAACCTGTCTTGAAATTCTCAATTTGCTGTTTGACGCCACTCACTGAAGCGCCGCGTTCCTCAATCTGGAGGATGTCTTTAGGGTTTAGCATAGTGTTATTGTTCAAAGTAAAATTCTCTTCTGTAGTTGTACTCGCTGCGGAGTTTTTCAAAATTGGAGGGATTTACGCGGAAAAGGAAATCGTCCGTGAAAATGGGATAATTGTACTGCAGGGCAGCGGCAATTTCCCCCTGGGTTTTGCCCTTTACGGGGATGGCCTTGGGCTTCAGGGCGTCCTCAATTGCAGGGCTGAAAAATTCCAGCTCCTCTATGCCGAAATGCCTTGCAACTGCCTGGACGGCCATTGCAGTGCCGTTTTGCTTGCCCTGGTAGGAGTACCCGGCAATATGGGGCGTTGCAATGTCACAGGCGTCTATAAGGATTTGGCTTACATTTGGTTCATTGCACCAGGTGTCCAGAACCAGGGCGCCCAGCTTGGGACGTGCCCTGAGGAGGGCTGCTTCATCCACCACTTCCCCGCGGGATGCGTTGATGAATATTGTGCCGGGGCGCATCTTCTCAAAGAAGGAATCTGAGCACATTGATTGGGTGGTCTCATCAAGGGGCACGTGGATGGAGATAATTGTGGCCTGCTCCAGAAGGGTATCCAGGCTCACAAAGCCCTCATCCCCTTCCACGGCTGCGCGTGGAGGGTCATTCAGAAGGACCTTCAGGCCCAGGGTGCGGGCCATGTGCTCCACTTTTCGGCCTACATTACCAACGCCCACTATACCCAGGACGGCATCTTCCATTTTGATGGCGCGGCGGGACGTTACGGCGTACATGGCAGAGAAAATGTAATTTGCCACTCCCCCTGCGTTGCAGCCTTCTGCGTTCTGGACCTCAATCCCGTTTTCACGGCACCACTTAAGGTCTATATGATCTGTGCCGATTGTAGCGCTGGCAATCATCTGGACCTTTGTGCCTTCAAGGGTTTCCTGACAACATTTTGTGCGGGTGCGGATTACAATGGCGTCTGCGTCCATCATGGCTTCACGGTCAATGGCGCGGCCGTCCATGTACACTACCTCTGCGTAGGGTTCCAGCACTCCTTTGAGAAAAGGTATATTGGTATCTGCAACAATTTTCATAATAGCATACAAATATAACTATATTTGTTGGGATAAACAATTGTCTGCACATACTCTCCTCACAATGAAAAAATGCCCAATATTTTTTGCGAATTCAAAAAATAGCATTACCTTTGCAATCCCAATTCGGGAAAACACGGGGTATTAGCTCAGTTGGTAGAGCGTTTGAATGGCATTCAAAAGGTCAGGAGTTCGATTCTCCTATGCTCCACAAAGATAACTTACTGATTATCAACACTTTACAAAGTCTCTAAGCACCAAAACTTAGAGACTTTTTCGTTTGTTTAGGGCAAAAGTCATCGCTTTCTGAGGGCGGTTTACGGCCAGTGTTGTACAAATGTTGTACAAAATGTTTAACCGTAAATGCGCTGATTATGAATGCATTGGACATTGTCACCGTCTCCTTCGTGATTCGGGAGAGCTGGTGGAAGCAAAATGGGACCACTTTTGGCCGCCTGAGGATCACTTTCAAACGCGATAGCCGCTTCATCAAGACGAATATCCTCCTACGACGGGAAGATATCGGCAAAACCGGCAAAATCAAGAACCCTGACATCCGTTGCAAGTCAGAAGATCTGGTCAGGGCCACTGAGAAAACGCTTGCCAGGCTGGACACCTATTCCCTGCAGAACCTTACTATCGATCAGATTGTGACCTTCCTAAAGAGAAGTGCAAGCTCAGATGAAGATGGTCAGTTCATGCTGGATTTCTTTTCTTTCGCCGAGGAAGTTATAGGAGCCAAGACCGGCCAGTCACAAAAAACCTACAGAACTGCCCTTAATACCTTCAAGGCTTTTGTCGGCAAGGACACGATGGACATCTCGGAGCTCACCTCTTCCCTGATGCGCTCCTGGGAGGCGGCCCTGGTATCCAAGCATGGTAAGGGCGCAAGGGCCATCAGTGCCTATACCGCCTGCATCGCATTCATTCACGGACAGGCCAGGCTGAAGTATAACGACGAAGAGTTCGGCAACATACGCATCCGCAACCCCTTCCAATTCTACAAACCGCCACGGCAGAAGCCCTCTCGGCATCGCGATGTGGATACGGCCATCATCCAGAAGATGATTGATATGCGGAAATCGCTGACCGGGCGCGAGCGGATGGGCGTAGATGTGTTCCTCATCAGTTTTGCCCTGATGGGCATGAACAGCCCGGACATTTTCGACTGCGCGGCTCCGCAGAATGGCATCTTGCATTACTGCAGGACCAAAACCCGGGACCGTCGAGACGACAATGCAGAGATGTTCGTCAAGATGGATCCGCTGGTAATGGAGTTGTTCGAGGAATACAAAGGGACCGACGGGGTTCATGCTTTCA
>JAFZML010000182.1 GCA_017553255.1 Bacteroidales bacterium
ATCCAGGCAAACCTCAACGTTACGCCCAAGACGGTGACCGCACCCCCGGAGGGAGGCACTTACACCGTCGCATTCACTGCCGCAGCCGCGTGGGAAACCACCGTTCAGGCAGACTGGATCCATATTTCCCCGGAAAGCGGTGAATCCGGAGATGTCACACTCACTATAACGATAGACCCCAACCCCGGCACGGAGCCCCGCTCAGCCGGTGTCCAGGTATCGGCCCCTGAGCTTAAGGTGACTGAAACCGTAGCCGTGAGCCAGGAAGGCAAACCTGCTCCTCCGGCAGCAACCCTTACGCTGTCGGAAGAAGGTTCAAGGCGTCCGTACACTGCAGGCACGGCCGTAATCACCATCAACACCAACCGTGAATGGACGGCAACAAGTGACGCAGACTGGCTCACCCCCAGCCCCGCAAGCGGAGAAGCCGGTCAAACCCAGGTAACCCTTACCGCCCTGGAGAATGACACGGACCTTGCACGTACCGCAGTTGTAACATTCAAGGCCGAAGAACTCGTCAAGACTTACACCCTCACCCAGGAGCCGCGTCCCGCAGCAGAAATCACGCTGTCCACAGGCTCTCAGCTGTTTGCCGCAGAGGGCGGGGAGTACACCATGATTGTGAACTCCAACCGCGCATGGACATCGGCCTCAGATTCCCAGTGGGTGACAATAGCCCCCGCAAGCGGTGAGGCTGGATCCCAGGTCATCACCGTGAAGGCCGCCGCCAACCAGAATTATGAAAACCGCACGGCAACCGTAGAGTTCACCGCCGGAGACTCCAAGGCAACGCTGGTTGTTACCCAGCTTGCCGCCCAGAAGGATCCGGATGCATTTGTAAGAGTGTCCTCAGAGGAACTCACCGTTCCCGTAGCCGGTGGCACCCTTGGCATCATAGTCACATCCAACCAGGCCTGGAGCGCATCCTCATCTGAAAGCTGGGTGGCAGTGGATCCCGCACAGGGCATGGCCGGAATGACAGAGGTGTCATTTGTAATATCGGCAAATACAACTGATTCAGACCGCGTGGCAAGCATAACATTTACGGCAGGCGTGGCATCGGCCAGCGTGTCAATATTCCAGAAAGCCCGCGTAGAATCCACGGATCCTGAAAATCCGGACAATCCTCCAGTGGAAGATCCTATGCTGGAGCTTTCTACAAAGGCCATCACCCTGCCCGCAGATGCTTCCCAGGCATCATTTACAATTATGACCAACCGCAACTGGTCCATCTCCCTCCAGAGCGACTGGCTCAGCGTGGACAAGACTTCCGGAGAAGCCGGGTCGGAGCAGGTCAAGATACAGGCCACAGCCAACCCCAATGAGATTGAGCGCACGGCACGCATCATTGTTACCAGTGAAGCAGGTCTCACGGCAGCCCTTACCGTTACTCAGGCCGCCAAGGAACCCGAACCGGTTCCTCAGCTGGATCTCTCTGTCCTTTCCCTCTCCTTCACTGAAGAAGGTGGCACTGGTCAGGTGGCGGTTCTCTCAGATACCCCCTGGACTGCAAGCTGCAGCGCCAATTGGGTAAGCTTCACTCCTAAGAGCGGTGATGCCGGAACAACCACGGTTCAGGTTACCGTCCAGGCCAATTCGTCAAGCGCAGACCGTACTGCAGAAATCATATTCACCGCCGGTGAAACAACCGTACGCTTTACCGTGAGCCAGAAGTGCAAGGATCAGCAGGGCATGGGAGGCATAACCGGTGACGTCCAGCCTTGGGACGACGGCGGAGAGGCAGGATTCCATCTTGAATAATAAAAGTACCGCATATATGAAAAAAACACTGTTCATCCCGGCTCTGATACTCCTCATAACAGGCGTATCCTGCCAGGTGCTGGAAGATCCCTCCGGCAAGGACACCCTTGACCTCAAGGAGATTGTTCTCACCGGCTCTGTGGGAGATTTCACAAAAGTAACGGAAGCGGGCTTCAGCAACGGTGACGTGGCAGGCCTTTCAATTGGCCAGCCGGTAGGCGCGTCAAATGTGCCCATCACCTATGCCGCAGGCTCGTTCACCCCGTCCTACACCCTTTATTGGGCGCAGGGGCAGTCCTCTACCACCAAGGCCGATTTCGTGGCCGCATACCCTTATCTTCAGGAGGCAAACCTTCTTGACGGCTTCAGCTTCACGGTTAAATCTGACCAAAGTGCTGAAGGCGCCGTTGAGGCATCGGACCTCCTCACAGCCTTTACCCAGGCTTCTCCTTCAGATGAATCCGTGAACCTCAGCTTCGGCCATGCCCTTTCAAGGATTGTCTTTGACATTGACGCTTCCGCAACCGGAGACGGCATTGTTTCACTGGTCCTCGAAGGCGTGAAAACGCAGGCCAAGGTAAGCATCAAGGACGGCCGCACCGTCGCGGAGGGAGAACCCTCCAGCGTGAAGGCCGGCATGGACGGCAACTACCTTGTAGCCGTGGTGGCCCCTCAGGAGGTAAGCCCGGCCGTGGTAATTACCACCACAAGGGGCAAGCAGCTCCGCTACGTCCCGGACCAGGCGCTTAACCTTGTGAAAGGCAAGCAGCTTGTGGCAAAGATTGTCATTGAGAACAACGCAGTGGTGTCATTCCTTACGGACATCACACCCTGGACCACACAGGAAGTTGTGATTGGCCCCTCACACAGCGGAGAGACCGGAGAGCACAGCTGGAAAATCTACCGTTCCGGTGACAATGGCCCGTACTACGTAGAGATGGAACCCCAGGAAGACGGCACTTACACCGCCGTAATGGAAGGCTTCCCCTATTTCTGCCTTATCCGTGACAATGAGCAGTACTTCGGCTCGGTCATGAATACAAACCTCTACAATTATGATCTTCCAGGTTTTTATGAGGATGAAGTATATGAGCTTCCTCTTATCCTTATAGATGAGATAGACCTGGTTCAAGATGTTTCCCACGTTGCCAAGGTGGTGAACAGGAGTACCGCCCGCGGCGCCTTGGTTACCCTTGACCCCAATAAGTACATCCTTTATTTCCAGGTTCTTCCTCACCAGTGGGAACCCCTTGGAAAGGGTAAATTCATTGACGGGATCATAGACGGAAGAATCATGGATTATCCTGATGAAGAATGGGAGGTTGATATTGAAGAAGATGCCGCATACCCCGGTACATACCGTATCGTAGACCCTTACAAGAATGCGGGCTGGATAGCAGACAATAGGGATTTCACCCTGGAAGAAGGCGGAGAGATCATATTCAATATTGATGAAAAACACGTGTGGCTCTCAGACGCCTATACCGGCCTGTCATACATGAACAGATATCGTGTTTTTGCCTCTTCGCTGGTTCATGACATCTGGTGGTGGGTTGGAGATGAATATTTGTCAGGGCATTATGACCAGGCCAACCAGTTCATCAGTTTCCAGGGTTATACCGCATTCCATTATGGGGCTTATGGAACAGATGAATTTGTGGGTGGTATTTACGCTACCAACAGGAACAACATGCTTTCCATCACCCTTCCCGGCGGCACCCGCCCCGTGAAGTATGATACCCTGGAGGATCTCTCAGTCTTTGTCAATGAAGACCAGATTGAAGTGAGCTTCTTTGCGGGCATGGATGTGGAGTCCGTTGAATATGCGGTGATTGCCGGTATAGTATCTGCCGAAGATGCCGCCGCAACGGCTCAGTTTACCGCCCTTTCCGGCTTCAAGCCCGGTACTGAGAATACCGTCAAACTGCCCAAGGACAACATGCTTTCTTTCACTGTTGTACTCAAGGCAATTTCCGGTGGAGAAAGCAAGCTTTTCTCCGTCCAGAACAATGAAGCCTATAACAGGTGGATTGGAGTATGGAACGAAGGCGGCTTTGAAATAGAAGCGTTTGAAGAAGGCGTTTCCGTACTTCTGCGTGAAGGGTATTTAGGGGATTCACCCATTGAGATGATCCTTGATTTTGACACCGCCACAGGAAATCTCCTTTATAAATACCAGGAGCTACCCATAAATGAATACGAAAAATATGTATTCGTAGCGTCCGGTATAACGGAAGAAGGCGTTCTGTGCACGGATCCTTCTGTGACAATTGCCACTTTTGAGTGGAAGGGAGACAATATGGCCGAGGTAGTCGGCGGCACATACCGCGAATCGCCGTTCACTTCCTTTGGAATATATGCATTCAGCTCAACCGATTACAGCTATATGGGTTACGTCATGCAAGCCGATCTTCCCATGAAAGTCACCAAATCTGAATATACCAAATAGACCCGCAACCAGATAATAATTATATAATATATGAAAGCATACAGCTACCTTTTAACCGCGCTTTCCGTCCTGGCCGTCATTACGGGCTGCCAGAACGAACAAGCCACCAAAGACCAGGGCCCGGCCAAGGAAATAGCCTTCAAGGCCGCTCTTGGCAAGTATGAGGTGAAGGCTACGGACACAGCCTTTGAAGAAGGCGACGTTGTGGGCCTTTTCGCCGCAGATCCCGTGAGCGCAAACAATGTTGCCCTTACCTGGGACGGAGAAACCGTAAAGCCTGAAGAGCCCCTCTTCTGGGGTCTGGACCAGGCTGATGACGACGCCTCCGCATTCTACGCCTACTATCCTTATTCAGAGGAAGTTGAATCTACGCTCTTCACCTTCTCTGTCCCGGAGGACCAGTCTGATGAAGAGGAGTATAAGGCCGCAGACCTTCTCATGGCATCGGCCCTTGGAACCCCTGACGTGGGTGAGGTATACCTCCGTTTTGCCCACCAGCTCACAAGGGCCATATTCCTTATTGACGCAACCGCCCTTGGCTCAGACGTAGAGTCCGTAGTCCTGGGGCCCGTCAAGCTTGATGCGGAAGTAGACCTTACAATTCCGTACGTTGAAGCCGCGGAAGACTCCGAGGACAGTTTTGTCAAAGCCGCTCCTCTTGTAAGTGCCGATGGCACAAAGGCCTGGGGCGTCATAGTCCCGCCTCAGCTGCTTCCTAATCTTCTGCTCATGGTTACCCTTGAAAATGGGGAAGAGGTTGTCCTTGAACAACACAATATACCTCTTGAAGCAGGCGTAAGCTACACCGTCAACGTTCTCCTTGATGAGACCGCAATTCCGGTAAGCTTTGAGTTTGAAGTGTTTGACTGGATCGATGGCGGATACGTCTATTTTGGAAAGAACTATGATCCCGGTACCCGCGAGCACGTCTGGGCAGTTGAAACCTATGACAACAGGTTTAAGATGGAGCAGGGAGAAGATGAGCTTTATTATGCAACCCTCAGCGGACGGAATAATTATGAATTCCGCATCGTTCGTGAAGACACTGGCCGCTGCTGGGGTCAGGCAGTTTACCACGCCCTGGAGGTTGGCAAGGACGGTGTTGAAACCGTAATTGCTCCCAACGACAATTGGATATATGCCTACTGCGAGAGCGGCAGCATTCAGATTGTCCTTGACGCCGTACGCAAGGTCATCACCGTCAAGCCCATGCCTCGCGAGTGGGTTTCCCTTGGAACGGGTAAGATGGTGGACGGAATTGTTTCTGAGATATATAAGGCCATTCCTCACACGGAGATAGAGGTTGAGGTCCAGAAGGACGCCAACTCTAACACCTACCGCATTGTGGATCCGTACAAGAACTGGGCGTATATTGATTATCAGGATTCCCAGAGCGGTGATTATTTCACCTACCAGGACGGCGGAGAGATTGTCATCAGCTTCGTTGATGACTACAACTGTTATGTTGAGTCCGGCAATCTCGGCCTTTCCGATACCATGTACGGAGATATGACAGTCTTCAGCCTGGTTCCTGAAAACGGCGTGGAGGACTATTATAACTATGGCTACTATTATCCCAAATACGGTTATTTCCAGTTTAACGGATATATGGGACTTGCTCTTTCCGGGTATGACAGTATTCTGATGGTGAACAAGAACAATATGTTCTCTCTCACCCTTCCTGGTTACGACAGGCCTGTCCTTTATTATAATATAGACCTGGAGCTGGTGGACCAGATTGTAGACGAAACCGGTCAGACTTGGGTTATCCTCAATGTCTTCTCCGGTATGGATGTCACCGGCCTCCGCTATGGTGTGTACTTCGGAAAACTCTCCCAGCAGGAGATTACCGGCGAGGGCGGCGTAATAGAAGAAGTAAGGGCAAGCGGAACGGAGATTGAGCCTGTTCCGGACGGCTGGGTAGAGCTCAGGCTCCCTGTTTCCCAGACCGGCACTTATACCCTTGTCTTTGACATAGACATCGCCGGCAAGCCTCACTACGCAGTGTTCTCAGATTCTCACGGCGTTGTAATCGAGGGTCAGGATATCCCCGAGCTCAACATTTCCGTAACCACCACCCTGGACGAGGTTGACGGAGACACAAAGGCTTCGTTCAACTATTTCTTCTCCAACCCCAAGGAAATCTGGGCACTGCTTGAAGAGACGTCCAAGCTTGAGGAAGACGGCGTAACGGAAGACAATATCTATGATTACGTCCTTTCCAACGGCTCACAGCTCAGCATCAGCTACATCAGTGAAGAAACGGGAGAAACCCTCACCGCCTCGGGTCTTGAACCAGACACCGAATATATGATTGTCATTGCCGGAACCGACAACTTCGACCAGATTGGCTGGGCGGCCGATATCTTCAGGACCAACCCCGCCCCCGAGTTCCAGTCTATCGGCTACGGTATCTACAATGATGCCTGGACAGGTGTAGAGAATGCCAGCGTGGAAATCCTCAAGGCCGATACCACCCCCGCCCGTTACATCCTCAAGGATCCCTATGAGGGCATTTGGGCAGGTGTAGAGCCGTACGAAGGCGACACCTGGGGCTTCACGGGAGAATATGCATCTCAGATAGAGTTCTATATCGACGGTGAGTTCCTCCACTACAACCCCTTCCTCAATGGAGACTGCTACGTCCCTTACAACTCCTCACCGCTTGAGTTCCGTTGTGCAATCAACGGCGAATTCAACGAGAACAACAAGATGATTCAGGAGGGTGTTTACAATATGGCTCCTTACGTGGTACTTACCTATTACGGCCAGTACTTCCAGAACACATACAATTGGTGGGGTCAGAACTACATCGTCCTTCCCGGATATGAGTATGTGCCGGATGATGCCGCAGGCGCTCCTGCAAAGAGGTCTGTCCGCAAGGCGTCAGGCCTGAGCCCTCTTGCTCCAGAAAAGACTATTGCGCCTGTAACAGGAGAGCGCACCTTCAAACGCCACATGCTTAAGGCCGGAGTATCGGCCCCCAAGCCTGTGGATGCAACCCATGAACTTGTGATAAATGAGTAAGGCTATGAGATACAATAAATTAATAGCCTTGGCAGCCCTTGCGGCAGTGCTTCTTCCCGGATGTTCCCGCGTCCAGGAAGAGGACATAGCCGCGGGGGAAAAGCAGGCCCTGCGCTTTACGGCGTCAGTGGGCGGCTATGCCACAAAGGCTACGGACCGCGCCTTTGAAATAGGCGACGCCGTATCTCTCTACACATACGAACCATCCTATCAGAGTAACATCAGGATGGAGTATGACGGACAAACCCTGGTTCCGGAAACCCCCGTGTACTGGAATAAGAACCAGTATGTGGAGGAGACCACGGAATTCTGGGCCTTCTATCCTTATATGGAGAAAGAGACCTACTGGGATGGCCAGTACTTTATAGTCCGCACAAACCAAAGCACCCATCAGGGCTTTACGGCGTCAGACTTCATGACGGCCCATACCCTGAACGCGCCTGTAGACGGCACCGTACACCTTCACTTTGTACACCGCCTGTCAAAGCTCCTGGTTTATGTGGATAACGGGCTTACAGACGTTGACATCGCCGAGGCTTACATTGGCAACGTCACCCCGGAAGCAATGATATACCGCAACGGAGAAACCTACGGTGTGGTTGATTCGGCGGATGCGCCTCTCACTTCCATCAAGATGGGAAAGGTTATGGATTCAGCCGGCCGCACCGCCTGGGCGTGTATCATTCCTCCTCAGTGGGCTCAGCCTACCATCACTCTGGTTGGAACGGACGGTAAGTACTATACTTACGCCCGCTCTTACGAGATTGAATTCAAGCCTGGTTGCCGCCATACGGCAAGGGTGGCGCTTGATGCCGACACCGTATCGGCCGATTTCTCCGATGATGTGGACGAGTGGGTGGACAACGGTGACGTAAATCACCAGTCCAATCCCCGCAAGGCAACCGTCGAGGAGGTCCTGGCTGCCGAGGATGGCGAAGAGTTCATCGTTACCGCAATTGTGGCGAACATCCGTAATATCAACTACGGAAACCTCTATCTGGTAGATGGTCTGGAGTCCACGGAGGCCCTGTATCTTTATGGACTTGTGAACGCCGAAGGCCTGTATCCGAAGGATTCCGGCGGCTGGTACGCGGCCGAATGGGGCCTTGTTGACGGAGACCTCATTACCGTTAAGGGTGTCAGGTCAACTTACAAGGAGCAGATTGAATTTGAAAATGCGGAACTTGTGTCCGTAGACGGCCGTGTTCCCCTTGGCATGCTCATTTACAGGAGCTATATTGAAGAAATCGGCGGAGTGGCGGAATTCACTGTTCGCGCCGATGCCGATCCCGATATCTTCACCCGCGACGACTGGGCAACGGTGAATCCGCTTGAGGCTATTGGCAACAACTGGTATTATGTCACAGTTAACGTTGACCGCAATACCTTGGCGGAGGAAAGGCAGACCATCCTGTACGTAGACCTGTACATCGATGATGATCATCAGTACCGTACCGGAGCCTACATTACCCAGGCTGCCTCTACCAACCAGACATTCATCACTGACGTCATCAACGGCGCCGACGGTGATACTTTCACTGTGACCGGCGAGGTGTTCGCCCTTGCCAACCTTAATTACGGCAACTTCTACATTCAGGACGACTCCGGTGAGCTGTTTATCTATGGCGCAAAGACTGCCGATGGCCAGTATCCCAAGGATGCCGGCGGATGGTATACGGAGCAGTTCGGCCTTGTTGCCGGAGACGTGGTAACCGTTACCGGCGTAAAGACAACGTATAACGGGACCGTTGAATTGGTGGATGTACAGATAGAAAGTGTTGAAAGGGCCGATTTCGGAATGGTGTTATTATCAACCACGGCAGCCTATACCGCCTCTACGGTGAAAAATATGGTAAGGTGCGTGGAAACGCCCGTCTACTCCGTGGATCAAACCTGGGCGCAAGTAAGTTATGAGGCCAAAGATGCCAATTGGTACGAGGTTTCGGTAGCTCTTGCCGAAAACGAGTCCCAGGATTCCCGCACCGTGGGTGTATATGTGAGTTATGGTAGCAAGCGTTACGGATTTACCGTCACCCAGGACGGCGCCCCCGCGCCTATCGTGAATGACGGTACTCTGGAGAATCCTTACACCGTTGCAGAGGCAAGGTCGCTTGTATCGGCCCTCACCTGGACCAACAACAGCACATTCGAGCAGACGGACCCCGTGTACGTCAAAGGCATCGTGTGCAGGATCCAAAGGGCTTTCTCTGCGGGCAGCTACGCCAATCTCTTTATCTCCGACAACGGGGAAGACCAGAATGTCCTCCAGCTTTACAATGTGGGGTATCTTGACAACCAGGCTTTTGCCGACGGAGACACCCAGCCTGAAGTTGGGGATGAAGTGGTAGTATACGGCCCCCTGATGAATTATAAGGGCAACACGCCGGAAACGGTGGGTAAGCAGGCCTATCTTGTTTCAATCAACTAAACGGAATAAGCTATGAGAAGAATATTTACATATATTGCAGCAACGCTCCTCGCAGGAGTGTCATTCATCGCCTGTTCCGTCAAAGAGACGGCCGATGACAATATCGGCAGCAGGGAAATAAAGTTCACTGCTTCCGTAGGTCAGTTCCAGACAAAGGCCGATGAGGCCCATGCCCAATCCTTCGGCCTGTTTGTCTATGGTACTTACTCCGAACAGCTCAACAAGCGCCTTGACATCATTGATGGCGCCGTCATACCGTCCGAGCCCATCCTCTGGGATGAAGGGCAGTATGTTGAGACCCCTTCCAAGTTCATCGCATATTTCCCCTATGACACTGAGCGTGTCAATGCCTGGGACGAATATTATGTAAAGCAGGATCAGAGCACGCCTGAGGCATATAAAGCTTCAGACCTTCTGATGGCCATCACTGAGAGCGCCCCGGCTGACGGCACAGTACACCTCAGCTTCGTACACAAGTTCACCCAGGTTACTCTTACCATTGACAACCTCGTCAACGATGAGGAAATTGTGGAAGCAAGCTTTGACAACGTGTACATCGGATGCCCCGGAGACGTTGAGGATGGTCTGTACGGAAGCAGGGAGATGGCTTCGGTCAAGATGCTCCCCGTGGTTCTTGAGAACGGAACCCGTGCCTGGAGTATGATTATCCCCGGCCAGTATGTCAGTAACCCCGCCATTTCAGTGGTCACAGCCACCGGCGAGCGTCTTTCATCCAGCTTCTACGGCCAGTATTTCCAGGCTGGTTGCAGTTATACCGGTGAAGCGGTTCTTGCCCCGGAGCAGGAACTCGGAGCCCTTGACTTTGGAGAGGAGATTGCCGACTGGAACGAAGGCTGGGATATGGAATTCCCCAACCAGGGCCAGGATCCCGGCTGGGCCGTTGTGAGCGGCACATGGAGCTTAATCGGCGACATGGACGGCTGGGAGAAGGATCATAATTTGGAGGTTGGCGATGGCTTCATACGCTACATTACC
>JAFZML010000183.1 GCA_017553255.1 Bacteroidales bacterium
GCTCATTGAGCTCAAGCATAACAATCCCGCCCTTGCCGCCGGTGAAAGAGGTGGTGAAATCACCTGGTGGGAAGCTCCGGAAGGATGGGTTGCCTTCCATCGTGAACTCAAGGGCAACAGGGTTATTGTGATTGCCAACTTCGGCGTTCCCGTGCCCGCAGAGGCTCCTGAAACCGTTGGTGAGGCTAATGACAACCGTCCCGCCGGTGAGATTGTGGCAGAGCCTTTCAAGAACCTTGAGGCAGCTCCCATAACCCAAACCCTTAAGCTTGACGGAGAGTACACCAATCTCATCACCGGAGAGAAGGTAAGCGGAGACATTGACATCACCCTTGCTCCCGGAGAGTACCTTGTTCTCACTAAATAATGATGAGAAAGTATGTTCTTGCCGCTGCGTGCATAATGATGGCCGCCTGTTCTGGCAGGGTGGATTCCTCCTGCATTCCGGAGGCCGGGCCTCAGGAAATAGTGCGCGTAGAGCCCCTGAGCTGGTGGACTGGTATGAAAACCAGTCTCCAGCTTTTGGTTCAGGGGCCTGAGATATCGGCCTTTGACGTTGCCGTCTCCGGCACCGGTCTTAAGGTTAAGGAAGTTCATAAGGCCGATAATCCTGATTTCCTTTTTGTAGACGTTGAGGTGAGCCCCAAGGCCGCCCCAGGTACGTATGACCTTGTTTTCACCCGTGACGGGGAGAGCTTCAAATACCCTTACCTGATCCGGGAACGCCGCCAGGGCAGTGCCGCGCGTGAAAGTTTTACTACGGCCGATATGATTTACCTTATCATGCCGGACCGCTTTGCGCGCGGAGAGGCTGCTGAGGGCGCCTATGAAGACGGCTCCGGCCACCCCTGGCAGCCGCCTTTCATGCTTGACAAGGAAGACAGAACGGATCCTAATGCCCGCCACGGAGGCAATATCCAGGGCATGATAGACCACCTGGATTATGTTGCAGACCTTGGCGCTACGGCCATCTGGTGCACCCCGCTCCTTATCAACAACCAGGCCCGCGGCACCTATCACGGTTACGCCATCTCAGACTATTACCACACGGATCCCCGTTACGGAGACAATGCCGCATACTGCGCTTTTGTGGAGGCCTGTCACGCAAAGGGCATAAAGGTTATCATGGACGTTGTCACCAACCACTGCGGCACCGGCCACTGGTGGATGGACAATCCTCCTTTTGATGACTGGTATCACGTGAATGATCCCTACATGCAGATGAACGCCCTGTTCTCCGTGTATATGGATCCGCACGTTGCAAAAGTGGACCGTGAACGCCAGGAAAGCGGATGGTTTGTGCCGTCTATGCCGGATATGAACCTGGATAATCCTTTCCTCCTGAAGTACTTCCAGCAGTGGGCGGTATGGTGGACTGAGTACGCCAATCTTGACGGATTGCGCGTAGATACCTATCCTTACAATGAGCCTGAGCCCATGTCCAAGTGGTGCAAGGCCGTTACGGATGAATATCCCAACCTTAACATAGTGGGTGAGTGCTGGGATTACTCCATCCCGCAGGTAGCTTACTGGCAAAAGGACAACCCCAACAAGAACGGCTTCAATTCCAACCTGCCGTCCGTTATGGATTTCCCGCTGGAGCAGGCCATCCATACGGCGCTTATGGAGGATGAAGTGTTCTGGAATGAGGGTATGACACGTGTCTATACCGTCCTGGCCCAGGACTTTGTGTATCAGGACCTCAGCCACATGCTCACCTTCTTTGCAAACCATGACCACGCCCGTACCGGAGACACCTTCAAGGAGGATCCTTCCCGCATGAAACTGGCCCTGGCCCTTCTGGCCACGGTCCGCGGTATTCCCCAGCTCTATTACGGAGATGAGATGATGTTCCTGGAACGCAAGGATAAACCCGGTTCTGACGGCGCCAAGCGCATAGACTTCCCCGGAGGCTGGCCTGAAGATACCTTCAGCCTGTTTACGGCCGTCGGCCGTGCATCGGCCCCATCCATGTATGCCCATGCGGCAGAACTCCATGATTACGCACGTGCCCTGTTCCGCTGGAGGCGTGGCTGCAAGGCTGCGAAGGAGGGTGAGACCCTGCATTTCCTCTCCCGCAAGAACGTGGGCCCCGTGAACATTACGGACAACACCTATTCCTTCTTCCGCTATAAGGACAATGACGCCGTATTTGTGTTCATCAACAACGCCCTTGAGCCCCGCACCCTTGACTGGGACCATTACGCGGAGTTTGTGAGCGGCCCCGTAACTGGAACTGACGTTGTCACGGGAGAGAGCGTCACGCTGCGTAACGGCCTTTCCGTAGGGCCTAAATCGGCCTTGATAGTGGAATTTACCCTGTAGCTTAAACAATTGAAAAACAGCGTATTATGAAAAACCGGTTGTGCAAAACGCCCAACCAGAAATCCATAAAACACTGATAATGAAAAAGATAAATGCCATAAGCCTGATAGCCGGCCTGGTGCTGGCGCTTTCCTGCAGCCCAAAAACTGTTCTCCCAAAAAGCGTTGAGGCTGTTACCAGCCCAAATGGTAATCTTGAAGCGCAGTTTCTCCTATATGAGGACGGAACGCCCGCTTACATGCTGAATTATGATGGTAAGGCGGTAATCAAACCCTCCAAGCTTGGCTACAAGCTTATAGGCGGCAATGACCTCCTGAAGGGATTCACCCTTGAAGGCACGCAGTACAGAACCATTGACGAGACCTGGGAGCCGGTGTGGGGAGAGGAGAAGGAAATCCGCAACAACTGCAGTGAGATGCTGGTGAGGCTGAGAAGGGAAGACGGCGTGGCAATGAACATCCGCTTCCGCCTGTACAACGACGGCCTTGGTTTCCGCTATGAGTTCCCTCAGGAGAATAAGCTCACTTATTTCAAGGTGGCCGATGAACTTACGCAGTTTGCCCTCACAGGGGACCATACGGCGTGGTGGATTCCTGGAGATTTTGACACCCAGGAGTACAATTACCACCACTCACGCCTCTCAGAGATAAGAAGGCTCAATGCCGTCCCGCGCCCTTATAATGCCGCCCAGGAGGTGGCGTCGGACATGTCGGTCCAGACCTCCCTCCAGATGAAGACGGATGACGGCCTGTACATCAATATCCACGAAGCCGGGCTGCTGGATTATCCGGCAACGCATCTGGATCTGGACGACCGTAATTTCATTTTCACAACCCTTCTCACCCCGGATGCGCAGGGCGTTAAAGGCCGCCTTCAGGCTCCCTGCCACAGCCCATGGCGCACGGTGCAGGTATGTGAGAAAGCTACTGATGTACTTGCTTCCAGGCTTATACTCAATCTGAATGAGCCCTGTGTCCTTGAAGACGTTTCCTGGATACACCCCGTAAAGTATATGGGCGTATGGTGGGAGATGATGACGGGCCGTAGCCACTGGTCCTACACCTCCGATTTTCCCTCCATCCAGCTGGGCGTCACGGATTATTCCAAGGCAAAGCCCCACGGCCGTCACGGCGCCTACAATGAGAATGTTCGCATGTACATAGATTTTGCCGCCGAAAACGGCTTTGACGCTATTCTGGTTGAGGGTTGGAACGAAGGCTGGGAGGATTGGTTTGGCTGCCAGAAGGACTACGTCTTTGACTTTGTCACGCCTTATCCTGACTTTGACCTTCCCGCGCTTAACGAATATGCCCATTCCAAGGGAATCCGCATCATAATGCACCATGAGAGCTCTTCTTCCACGGTGAATTATGAGCGCCATATGGAAGCCGCATACAACCTCATGAACCAGTATGGCTATGATGCCGTGAAGAGCGGTTATGTTGGCTATATCATTCCTTACGGAGAGCATCATTACAGCCAGCCCATCATAAATCACTATCATTATGCCGTGCTGGAGGCTGCAAAGCATCACATCATGGTGAACGCCCATGAGGCAGTACGTCCCACCGGCCTTTGCCGCACCTGGCCCAACATGATTGGCAATGAGAGCGCAATGGGCAATGAATTCCGTATGGACATTAACCCCGGCCACACCTGCATCCTGCCCTTCACGCGCCTGCAGGGAGGCCCCATGGACTTTACTCCGGGTATCTTTGAGCAGGATATGTCCATTACGGCTCCCGGTGAAACTGGCAAGATGCGCCATACAATAGGCAATCAGCTTGGTCTGTACGTGACCTTCTACAGCCCGCTCCAGATGGCCGCAGACCTGCCCCAGAACTACGCCCGCTTCATGGACGCCTTCCAGTTCATAAAGGACGTGGCAGTGGACTGGGACAAGAGCCTGTACCTCATGGCAGAGCCCGGAGAGTACATTGTGACTGCCCGTCATCCCAATTACAAGACGCTGAATTCAGGCCGATTGAAAGGCACCTCAAGCGCTTACGACTTTGCGCATCCCGGTGGCCGGGAGAAGGATGTCTGGTTTGTTGGCGGCATCACCGGAGAAAACGCCAGGGAGGTTGAAATCCCGCTCGATTTCCTGAAGCCCGGTATTGTGTATGAGGCAACCCTTTATGCCGATGCCCCGGACGCAGACTATGAAACCAACCCCCAGGCCTACGAAATAAGCCATCACCTTTTATCGGCCGACAGCACCCTCAAGGTATGGATGGCCCACAGCGGCGGATTCGGCCTGAGCTTAAGAGAAAAATAATGAAGCAAATCACAATTACGCTTTCCTCCAGCGGGGAAAAGATAAGCGTGGAGACAGGAAGCACCCTTGCTGCCATCGCCCCCAAAACGGTAAAGGACCCTAAAACCGGGAAGGAATACCCGGTGCTTGCGGCTCTGTGCGACCACAAGCTCAAGTCCCTGGACTATGAGATCTTCAGCCCACATTCCATCGAGTTTGTGGGGTTCAACCATCCGGACGGCCGCCGCACGTATCTTCGTTCCCTGAGCTTCCTGGCCCAGAGGGCGGCACGCACGCTTTTCCCCGACAGGGTTTTCAAGATAAACCACTCCCTGCCCAGCGGCCTTTACTGCAAGCTTCGCGGAGAGCGTATCACAGACGAGCAGATAATGGCTCTGCGTGAGGAGATGCGCAGCCTGGTGACCAGGGACCTTCCCTTTACAATGAAGGTTTTATCGGCCGATGAAGCCATAACGCTCTTCGAGTCCCAGAATCAGGCGCTTAAGGCAGACCTCATTCGTACGGTGGGACAGTTCTACTGCAAGGTGAACTATCTTGACGGAGTGGCCGACAATTTCTACGGCGCACTGGTCCCGTCCACCGGCTATCTGGACGTTTTTGACCTGATGCCTTTCCATCACGGTTTCTGCCTCCAGTATCCTTCAGACGAGGATATTACCCGTACTATCGCGCGCCAGAAGCAGATGAAGCTCACCACCACCCTGAAGGAGTACGGTTACTGGTGCAAGACAACCGGCGTGGTGAGTGTGGGAGCCCTCAACAGGCGTCTCCTTGGCGGTGGGGCCGTGAACCTGATCAACCTGTGCGAAGCCCGTCAGGAAAGGGCCTACGGTGCACTTGCCGACCGCATCTACGCCCAGAGGGACCATGTGAAGATTGTGTTCCTTGCCGGCCCGTCATCCAGCGGCAAAACTTCTTCCTCCCTACGTCTTGCCCAACAGCTCAAGGTCCTGGGAATGAATCCCAAGGTGATAGAATTGGACAATTACTTTGTGGAGAGGGAGCGCACTCCCATTGATTCCGACGGCAACTTTGACTTCGAGGCCCTTGAAGCGATGGACCTGGATCTCCTGGGACGCCACCTCAACACGCTTCTGGAAGGTGGTGAGGTTGAAATCCCGCGCTACGACTTCAAGCAGGGCCGTCCCTTCTTCGAGGGCAACATGATGCACCTTGAGGAGAACGACATCCTTGTGATGGAGGGCATCCATGCCCTTGACCCCGCAATGGTGCCATCAGTGGACCAGAGCCGTATTTTCCGCATATATGCATCGGCCCTTACGTCCCTGAAACTGGACGAGAACTGCTGCATCTCCACCACGGACAACCGCCTCCTGAGGCGCATGGTGCGTGACAACCGCGTGAGGGGGATTACCCCGGAAGACACCATCCTCCGCTGGCCTTCGGTACGCCGCGGCGAGGGCAGGAACATTTTTCCCTTCCAGGAGAATGCTGATGCCCAGTTCAACACGGCCCTGCTGTATGAGCTTCCGCTGCTCCGCTATTATGCCGAACCCCTCCTGAGGCGTATCCTGCCCTCTTCTCCTGCATATTCCGAGGCCCGCCGCCTGCTGAAGTTCCTGGACTTCATGGTGGCCCTCACCCCTGCGGAGATAGACGCCATCCCGCCCACCTCCATCCTCCGTGAATTCATCGGGGGCCAGACGCTGTAGCCTCTTCGCTTTTGCCGTGTTTGCAGCCAGATTGCTCCTGTGGGCGTTTTTGGTGCCAACACGGCAACGTTTTTCCAGAAAAAGGCCGATTTCCTTGCCGTGTTAGCAGTGAAATCGGCCTTATACGCGTTTTACGTGCAAACACGGCAAAGGGGGCCGCGCGGGAGGGGCTACCGCTTCCGCACTACAGCTACGTAGGTGAGGAGCACTACGTTCATCATGAGGGAGTAGAGAATTGCAGGGATGGCCATAGCCGGGTTGTTGAAGATGAACGGGCTGGTGGCAACGGCTATTGCCTGCGCTGCGTTTTGCATCCCAACCTCAATGACAAGGGTTTTGCGCTCACGGCCGCTTAAACGGAACAGGCGGCTGAGACCCGCCGCGCTGCCTGCAGCAAGAAGAATGAGAAGGGTTACGCAGGCGCCAAGTGTGCCGATATTCCCGAATATGGTCTTGTAATTCTGGATAAAGAAGATGGTGACAAGAAGCATGAGGGCCGGGAATGCGGCCTTGGAAAGAATCTTGTCCAGCCTGGCTGCCGTAACAGGGAAAAACCGCCCTACAAGTATGCCCACAACAACGGGAAGGAGCATTAGAAGGAGGTTCTGTTTCAGGAGGTTACCAACAGGAAGCGTAATGCCCACCGCCTCTCCGCTGTAAGCCGTAACCCAGCCCATTATTAGCGGCACGGTTATAAGGGTAATGAGGCTTGAAAGCGCGGTGAGAGAAACGGACAGCGCAACGTCTCCGCCTGCCAGCTTTGAGAAAATGTTGGATGAACTGCCGCCGGGGCAGCAGGCTATAAGCACCAGGCCTATGAAGAACACCGGCTCAAGCCGGAACGCCATCCCAAGCCCAA
>JAFZML010000184.1 GCA_017553255.1 Bacteroidales bacterium
ATAAGCGTGCTGGTGTGGTTTGTTTACATTGCCACAATAGTTCTTCTGCTCAAGATCCCCACGGGCTCCCTGGGGCTTGTGGCGGGAGGTCTCAGCGCCGGTATCGGTCTTGCCATGAAGGATATCCTCAACAACTTCATCTACGGCATGCAGCTTATGAGCGGCCGCCTGAGAGTTGGTGACTGGATAGAATGCGACGGCATCCGAGGCAAGGTCACGGACATCAATTACCAGACCACCCAGATAGAGACCGTCTCCGGCACCCTGGTGGCTTTCCTCAATGCAAATCTCTTTGGAAAGAGCTTCCAGAACCTTACCCGCAACAATGAGTATGAGTTCACGAAGGTCACCGTTGGGGTTGCATACGGCGTGGATATAGAAAAGGTCCGTACAGTGCTCCTGGAGGCCCTGAAGCAGCTAAAGACCAAGGATAAGTTTGGCAGGGAGATAATTGAGCCGAAGTTTGGTGTCAATATCCGCTTTGGAGACTTTGGAGACAGCTCCGTGGAAATTGCCGTGAAGCAGTTTGTGCTGGTCCCTGAACGCGGAGCCTTCATAGACAGGGAGAAAGAGATTATATACAATGCGCTGAACAAAGCCGGTATCACCATCCCGTTCCCTCAGTGCGACGTTCACATGATTAAAGACGAATAAAAACACTTGACCATATGAAAAGAACTATTGCAGCATCCTTTTTTCTGGCGCTTTGCGTCCAGGCTTTTGCCCAAAGCCCCGTTGCGGGCATCCTGAACCGTTTCTCAGATCCTGACAAGGGCCATGTGGTGTTCATTGAAAAGGGCAGCCGTGCCATAGGCATCAAGGGCGGCTATAGAAATTTCGCAACAGACGGCTATGCCGACGGTGACGGCTATTCCCTGCTTTCGCTGGTGAACATTGGAGACGGCAACATTTCAATCTGGAACGTTACCCCCAAGTTCTCCTGGTTCGTGGCCGATGATTTTTCACTTGGTGTAAACCTTGACTACAGCGGCTACAATGCTGTGACCAACATCAATCTGGATTTCAGGGAGATAATTCCGTCGCTTTACAGAGTTGCCGAAGAATATGGGATAGACAGCAGTGTTGCCAACGTTGCCATATCTTCCCGCAGCATGCAGCACCACGCCTGGGGAGTGGGGTTTTCGGCAAGAAAGTACCTGTCGTTCTTCGGCTCAAGGACATTCGGCGTTTTTGGAGAGGCCCGTCTCTCAGCCAAGTACGGTATTACAAACTCAACACCCCGTGACTCAGACCTTGGCCGTTTCCGTTTCTCCCAGACCGCCCAGGTGGGCATAGATTTATGCGGAGGCCTTGCTGTGAGGCTTAAGGAGGGCAGCGCCATAATGGTAAGCGTCCCCTTGTTTGGTGTGGCCTGGAACGGCAGCTGGCAGGACCAGACCAGAAAGTTCGAAGTGGCCCAGAGGGATGAAGACGGCAAGGCTGTAAAGGACGCAGAAGGCAATATCCAGTACAGAGTGGCCTCAGTAGCTGGCGGTGGCAAGATGAGCTCCATCAAGGCTTCCCGCTCCCTGGACCTCGTTGGCATCCAGATTGGCTACAGCCATTATATCAAGCCCAAAAAGAAGCACTAACCTCCAAAAAATATTTTTTAACATTTGCACGCTTGTTGCATCTTATCATTGGAACGCCCCAAAGAATGAAAAGCGCCAATGACATATTGCAGCAAGCGTCAAGTGTGTACGGCAAAAGGCTGTACTGGCACATCAGGCGCCTTGTGGTAAGCCACGATGACGCGGAGGACGCCCTTCAGGAAACCTTCATCAAGATTTTCACAAAGGCGCAGTCGTTCAAAGGGGAAGAGGGTGCGGCCCTGGAAGCATGGTGCTACAAGATTGCCACCAATGAGGCCCTCCAGGTGCTAAGGAAACGGGTGCACGCGTTTCAGAGCCTGGATTCAATCGGCCCTGAACTGGCCGATTTCCTTGCCGCCGAAGCCGCCCCCGGGGCCGATAAAAGCGCCCTCCTTTTCCAGAAGGCAATCCTTGGGCTGAGCACACAGCAGCGCGTGGTTTTCAACCTTCGGTACTACGATGAGCTCTCCTACACGCAGATTGCCGCCATAACCGGGAAGAGCGAAGGCTCCCTCCGCACCAACTACCACTATGCAGTGGAAAACATAAAAGAATACCTGAAAGAACACGCCTTATGAAAGAGTTTGAAAACATAGTCACTGATCTCCCGTACAAGGAAAGCCCTGAGTACGTAGAGAGCCTTGTGAAGAGCTGCGCTTCGGTAGCATCGGCACAAGCGCCTGCAAAGGTGGTCAGGCCGTGGTTCTACGCGTTTGCGGGGGTTGCGGCGGCAGCGGTTATCGGCCTTGGCGTGTTCCTTTTCAAGGGCCGGACAAGCCCAATGGATTCCTTCCTGGCGTCCCTCACGGACGACGAAGTGACCCTCATTGCCGATTGGCCCATCACAGACATTCCTGAATACTATTATTAAACGTTTATTGCCATGAAAAAAATCTTTGTTACACTCCTCGTTGGCCTTTCGGCCATCAGCGTTTTCGGCCAGGAAAAGGCCGAGGACATGAGCCAGCGTTTCTTTGACGCCAAAATCCGTGAATTTGTGTACCGCCTTGACATCAAGGATGAACAGAAGGCCGATTTTGTAGCCGTTTACCAGCGCTACAGTGAAGACATGCGCGCCACTATGGGTAATCGTGAAAAGCCCGCTCAGAAGCCTTCTACGGCCGCCGATGCCGCTACCGTTGTGAAAGAGCGCCTGGCTGCCCAGAACAAGGCCCAGGAAGTCCGCGTGAAGTATGTGGATGAATTTGCCGCGGTTCTTACCCCTGAGCAGTTGCTTCGCTTCTATGACGTGGAAACCCAAATCCAGCACCAGCTCATGGACCGCAAGAACGCCGGCCACAAAGGCAATAACCACGGTGGCAAGGCCCATGGCTTCCATGGCGGCCCCGGTGCTCCTGGCGCTGGTGGCTTCCGCCCTGATGCGGACTTTGCCCCTGGCAAGTAAGTTCCTGATTCTTTGTGAGTTATGCGAAGTCGGGTGCACCTGCAGGTGCACCCGACTTTACGTAAGTGACTGATACAGAGGGCGTTGCTGGCCAGGGGGATACAAAAATGCCTCCCTGCGGGGGAGGATATATCTGATGGGGCTCATGCCCTCTTGTATTTGGTGGGCGGTACTGGATTCGAACCAGTGACCCCCTGCTTGTAAGGCAGGTGCTCTGAACCAGCTGAGCTAACCGCCCGTAAGGGATTGCAAAGTTAGTAAGTTTTTTTGAAAATGCAAACTACTTAGTAGAAAATGAGATTTCTCCGCGCGGTTTGCTTGGTAGAAATGACAAGGGGGGCTAGATGTGCCCACCGCCTTCGGCATCAAGCTCAGAGTCCACTTTGTTCTTGGCGGCCATCAGAAGGTCCAGAAGCCAGTCTTTCTGTTCATCTACAAGGCCAAGGTCACGGCATGCGCTTTCATATCGCGCGAGTACGGCTTCCTGATAACGGTGATAGCGCATGGAGGTGAGGGTTACTTCCTCAATGGCTTCATGCTCAATCTCATAACTTTCCTTATAGTAATCCTTGTAAGCCTTTTCAGACGTATATTTGAGGCAGAAGTATATAAGGCCGCTGGAAAGGATTATAAGGCCCAGTACGCCTACCACAAGGGGCACAATACGGATGAGCCCCAGGAGGCCCAGGATGGCGCCCACAAGGAAAATAACCACTGCCAGGACTTCCCGGCGGTGCTTTTTAACTATTGAGGATATCTTCATAGTCGGTGAGGATATTTGTGGTTCTGTTCTGAAGCAGTTTGATCTTATAGGAATTCTCAGACTCCTTGGCGTCCATGGCCTTCTTGAAGGCGCGGCGGGCCTGGATGGCCTCGTTGGACAGGCGGCGCATCTCCTCAAGGTTGGCCCTCAGTTTCCACTGCTGGTAAATGACTGTTGCAAAGGCAATTGCAAACATAGCAAGGAAACCAAGCAGGATGGTGATCTGGTTCTGGGCCTTGAGTTTCTGGGCCTCCTCACGGAGCTGGGCGTTATTCATTTCCGCGTCCAGGATGGCAAGGTCTTCGTTCTGGACAGTGATGTACACGGAGTCCTTCTGTTCCATAAGGGCCGATAAATTGCCGTAGGCGCTGTTGTACGCACCCATATCGGCATAAATCCCGTGCTTCTGCTCAAGCTGTCCGCGAAGGGTTCCCAGGGAATTGGCCTTGACAAGGGCCTCTTCCAGCAGGCCCCTGGAGCGGAGGTAGGTGATGTCAAGCCCGGTGCGGGTGTCCTGGTCTGTCTGGACGGCGTAGAGCGGATCCTCGGAAAGTGCCTTGTAGTACTCCCTGAAGGCCTTTTCATCCCCGGCGGCGTTGCTAAGGTACGCCCTTGTCATAAGGGCCTTTATGCGTATGGACGGGAAGAAACTCTCATATTGCTCGGCCTGGAGGCAATAATTGTCGGCCTCATGGAAATTACCCATCTTGATATTTTCCTGGGCAATGAGGATGCAAAGGTTGGGAAGGTCCTGCTCTGCGTGCGCCTCACGGCAAAAACGCACCGCCTTCTCAAGGTTCTGGATGGCAAGGTAATGATTGTCCCTGTAGCTTTGTATAAGGCCGATAATCCTGTAGGAATACATCCTACCAAGGGGCTTCTTCTCCTCCGACGCCAGCCTTTCCATGGCCCTTGCCTCAAGCATGGCGTCTGAGACCCGGCCCGTGTGGATGAGGAATTCGCAGTATTCATGGAGGGTGGAGAAGTAGAACTCCCGGAGGTCCTTGCGGTCACGGAGGAGGCGCTTAATTTCTGCCGCCGTGCTGTCCATACGCTCATACTGCCCCTGGGAGTAGCGCACCGGCATTTCAAGGGAGAGCCCCAGGCACTTCAGGCGGAAATTACCCTGGGCCTGGCCTTCGGCGTAAAGGGAATCGGCCAGAAAAAGATTGTCCTCATTGAACTCCTGCATTCGGCCATAGGCGTACCGCAGGAACGTTTTCTGGTCTACCCGGAGGCGGTTCACTATCTGCCCCGGGGCGGCAACGCACATAAGCGCCGCCAATGCCGATATTAGAAGCCTTCTCAAAGCTTTTGAAAACCTATCCTCTTCTCTTGGCTTCGGCTATTGCAAGCTGGTTTACCACGCAGGAAAGCAGCTTTTCCATGATGATTGGCTTCATGATGAAGTCATTGGCGCCAACGTTGAAGCCCTTGATAACGTCCTCGTTGGAGTTGAGGGCGCTAAGGATAACTATCTGGATGTCAGCGGTTTTAGGATTCTCCCTAAGGCGCCTTATAACCTCAAATCCGTCTATTCCCGGCATCATCAGGTCCAGGAGGATAAGGTCCGGCTTCTGCTGGGAAATTGCATCCAGGGCCAGCTGGCCGTTTGCCGCCGTGCGCAGCTTGAAATTGAAGCGTGACAGCATCTTCTGAACCAGAAGGAGGTTCAGGGGGATGTCGTCTACGGCAAGCACGTTGAAGGCGGAATAATCGTGGTCCTGTGCGTAAAGTGGTGTCATATAATTATTGGTCTTGTTTTATAGGTATTGTAAGTACAAAGCGGGAGCCTTTGGAGGTGTGGGTGGTGTCAAGGAAAACCTTGCCGCCAAGGCGCTG
>JAFZML010000185.1 GCA_017553255.1 Bacteroidales bacterium
TATTTCACCCATCTGGCAATCCGTACCGTATATCTAACGGCCCGTGCCCGTAAAGCAATAGGAATCTAGTGCTTCTTCTCGTTCCAGCGGCCGTAGATTTCAGAGACATTACCCGCCGTTGTGAAGCCGTTAATGTTATTGCTGCGGATATACTCCATGAGGTCGGCGAACTCTGTCTTGGTAAGCAGAGCCTGAACTTCCATGGTCTTGTCCCCGGTATAACCGCCAGTAACCTCATATAGCGAGCATCCGCGCTTGAGGGTTTCCGTAATGTATTTGCGGATAATCTCGTGATCCTTGGATATTATGCATACGCGTTTACGCCGGTTTATGCTGGCAGTGAAGTAATCCAGCGCAATGCCGTTGATCCATGTGCCGATTATACCAATGATGACAAGCCTGAGCGGATTGATAGCAAAAGCAGTGCAGCAGATAATGATACCGGCAATGCTCACAGAGGCACCTATGTCAAAATGCAGGTACTTGTTCACAATCTTGGCAAGAATGTCAAGTCCGCCTGTAGATGCGTTGATGTGGAACAGCATTGTCTGCGCCAGACTCAGGATTAAGACAAAGCAGATGAGATCGAACCAGGCATCGTTCATCAGGGAAGTCTGGCCGGGCTCAAGTATGGTTTCGATTGGAAGGACCTTCTCCCAGAAGTCCACCAGCGGACCAAGTATCAAAGCCGTATAGACAGTCTTGGCGCCGAATTCTTTCCCAATCAGAAGCCAAGCCAGCAACAGCAGGATGGCGTTTATGACAACTATCACCTGTGAAACCTTGACAGCCATGCCGGCGGCATTGAGAAGGTTCCCTATCACAATGGAGAGACCTGTGATAGAACCCACAACCAGTTTGGAAGGAAGAAGGAAATAGTAAACGGAAGCGGCAGTGATTGCCATACCGACGGTCATAATCAACAGCTCCTTCCAGAACTTCCAGGTGCCAAGGATCTTAAGGTATTTATTCATTGTTTTCAGTTTAATATAGTACTACTTTCTAAGATATTTCCACCCGATAACCGGCAGCACAAACGCCAGCAGGCAAGCCACAATCCAGAAAATGGAAACGGGAGTGAAGTTGTATACATCCCCGCTGGCAAAGCCACCTATCAGGAAACCGGACACCATGCTCTGAGCCCCTGCAGCGGCATAGCTTGATATGCCCACAATGCCAAGAGCGGCACCGGTGGCCTTGCGCGGCACAAAATCCAGCGCCATGAGCCCTGCAACAATGCAGAACACCACGCTGAATGACGCACTGAACACGGCCACAAACGCCATATTGGCCCAATACCCTCCGTCAAGGAACAGGAACCCGTACAGGGACAGGGCCGCCAGGATACCGGCTATCACCACGGGCCTGGAGCGGTTCCCTCGGAACACCACATCGGACAGCCATCCTGCAGCCAGGTTTCCGGCAACGCCAAAAATCTCTGCCAGACCAATCACCTGCGTGGCCCTTTCCAAAGAAAACGCCTTCTGCTTCTGGAGGAATAGCACCCCCCAGTCACTCACCGCATGCTGCGTGATGTATAAAAAGGCCGTAGAAATGGCTATAACCCATATTCCCGGATGGCGGAACACCCACTTCTGAAGCTCCTTGGTGGGCCGTTTGTCAATCTCCCGCACCGGCTCTCCGGACAGTTCCTGCACGGAAGGGAGGCCACAACTTTCTGGGGTATCGGCAATAAAAATCAGGGAAACTGCAAGGCCCATAAACCCTGCCACCGCTGCAGCCAAGAAGCCCCACTGCCATCCGGCGGCGGCAACGATGAAGCCCGTCATTATCATGGACACGGCCTTACCCAGCTGCGGCGTAGAGGAAAAGACGCTGTACATGGTTCCGCGCGTGGCAAGGGGGAACCATCGGGAAAGACTGATAGTCCCGGGCGGCGAGCCCATAGACTGCACCCAGCCGTTCACGCCCCACAGCACGGAGAAAAGCACAAGCATCACCACAGACCCAAAGCCCAGTGCCCCGTGCAGCAGCCCCAGCGCCCCCAGTACAAGATTCAGCACTGCCGATATCCCAATCCCGGCGGCCATAAACCGGCGGATATTGCAATAATCGGCAATAAAACCGTTGGCAAATTTCCCCGCGGCATAGACAAAGTAGAAGGCAGAGCCGATTATACCCAGCTGCCCGGCAGTGAGGTATCCTCCGTCGATAAGCGGCTGCTTCACCACCCCCAGCGTCATCCGGCACACATAGTATAAGGTATAGGCCACGGTCACGCCCCAGAAGGTACGCGAGCGCAGGCGCCTGTACGTTGCATCCACCTCCGCCTCCGGCACTTTCCAGGCCGATGGTTTACTGATTCTGAAATGCGTGTACAGTGACATCTTACGGCAACAGCTGGGAAAGCGGCATCCCCGGCTCAAGCCATCTTGCGTCAATGCCCAGGGCCCGGGCCGCTTCAACGTTAGTAAGGGAATCGTCAATAAAAAGAATCTCCTCCGGCGGAAGGCCTATCCTGCGAACCGCCTCTCGGTAAAACTCCAGCGACGGCTTCAGCATCTTCATCTCTGACGATACGAACATATCCTCATACAGCCCTCCGATTCCGGCCTTTTCCATGAGCTCCAGGCACGCTGGCATGCCGATGGGGTTGTTGTTGGAAAGGAGGTAGAGGGGGTATCGGCCATAGACAGAGCGCACTGCAGCTGCGGTTTCCGGGGTGACCGGGTTAAGGATACTCCTCACGCAACGGTCCACCTGCTCCGCCGTACTTCCCGGACGGGACTCCTCCAAAACCCTGGCGCGAAATTCATCGGCCGATATCTCTCCTCCTTCCATTGCCCCGAAGATGCCTTTCTGATGGCAGGGATCCAGCAGTTCCGTTATGCGCTCATACCCCAGAACTTCTTTGAAAGTACGTACTCCGCGCTCCAAATCAAGGCCGATAATCACGCCCCCTATGTCAAATACCACAGCTTTTGTCATATTGAGTACAAATATAGCACAAAAATAAGAATCAAAAGCAAGGTTTGGCACGGTATTGGATTATACACGTGTCAGACATAAATATTGATACACACACATATTATCACTCCTCCGGGCCAATTGGGAAATTCGCCACGGAGGTTTTCTTTTAAAACTCCCGTTACAAGTCAAAACAAGAATACAAATTATAATTTGTACAGTCTAAAAATTGTATTACCTTTGTAACAAATGATTGGAACTATGACAAACAGCAATGTCTATCCATATTACAGGGACTGGCTTAAGTACTCATGGGCAATTGCCATCAAGGTCAAAAGCAGGATGGAAGAAACGGGCTTAACCCAAAAGCAGCTTGCAGAAGCCCTGGGATGCACGCAACAGCACGTGTCAATTCTGCTCAACGGCAGAGTCAACATGACCCTTGAGACTATAGCAAAACTGGAAAACGCCCTTGACATAGACTTGCTGGAAGAAGAGTCCTCCGTTGGCTACCTGAATGCCCCGGGGCCAAATGACCATTCTCCAAAAGTGCGCACCAGTTTACTGGTTGACGGATATCGGCCAGGAAAGAATAAATGGTCCCATAAGAAAACTGGCAGATATATCAATCCGGGGAACTATGACTTTGCACGCATGGTTGAGGGGGAATATGTGGACAAAACAATGCTTATAAGCGAATTCTCCGCAAAATTGAATACCGCCAACAGTCTTGTTTGCATAAGCCGTCCGCGCCGGTTTGGAAAGAGCACGGCAGCCAGGATGCTCTGCGCATACTATGACTGCTCCTGTGATTCACGGGCCCTGTTCAACGGTTTGGCAATTTCCAAGGAATCCAGCTTTGAGAATAATCTCAATAAGCATAATGTTATTTATCTGGACATGACCTCCATCCTTTTGCAGTGCAAAAACGCTAAAGAGGTCGTCCCCTTCCTCATGAAAAGCATCAACCGTGAGCTGAAAGATCTATTCGGGATGGACTTTGATGAGAATGTTCACCTGTCGGAGGGGCTTAGCCAGACAAATTATAAAACCGGGGCAAGGTTTATCTGCATAATAGATGAATGGGATGCAATATGCCGGGAATTTGCCAATGATTCATCGGCCTTTGACGATTATGTGAATCTCCTTCGCTCTTTGTTTAAAGGGGACATCACCGGCAGAGTATTCGAAGGCGTATATATGACAGGCATCCTTCCCATTAAGAAATACGGAGCCCAGTCGGCGCTGAATAATTTCAGCGAATACACAATGGTCATGCCCGGCAGGATGGCCCCTTTCTTTGGCTTTACCCAGGATGAAGTTGAATCTCTTTGCGACAAATATAGCATCTCCTTCTCTGAGATGAAGCGCTGGTATAACGGTTATAATCTCCCCGGGATTGGACCCGTATATAACCCTAACTCAGTGATGAAGGCTATCGAATTCCGCACATTCGGGGATTTCTGGGCCATGACGTCCACATATGAAGGTGTCAGGGATTTGATTTCCATGAATTATGACGGGCTCAAAGATGCCACCATAGCAATGCTTGGAGGCGGACAAGTCTATGTCAATCCTACTAAGTTCCAAAACGATTTCAGCAGTATACATAACCGGGACGATGTGCTTACGCTGCTTATTCATTTAGGGTATCTGGGTTACAACCCGGCAGACAGGACTGCATATATTCCAAACTACGAAATATCGGAAGAACTCCAAAATGCAGTTGAAGACTCCGGATGGGAAAAGGTCTCCACAGCCCTCAGAAACTCTGAAGCACTACTGAATGCTACTCTATCCGGGGATGAAAAAGCCGTGGCCTGCGCCCTGGAAACTCTGCATCAGGAGAGCACGTCCATTCTCCAGTATAATAACGAGAACTCTCTAAGTTGTGCAATTACACTTGCGTATTATTCTTCCAGAAGATACTACAACGTGGTCAGGGAATACCCTTCCGGCAAAGGCTATGCGGACTTAGTCTTCCTCCCCGCCCCCGGTACAAGTAAACCAATTATGGTAGTGGAGCTCAAATATGACAAAACCGCCGAAGGTGCAATCGCCCAAATCAAGAAAAAGAACTACCCTCAATCACTTGCCGGACTTGCCGGCGAATTGGTGCTGGTTGGCATCAATTACAATCCAAAAAGCAAGGAACACACCTGCCGAATAGAGCGTATTACCCTTTGATTATTGTTCAACCCTGCCGCCGGCGAGGTCAAGGATTTCGTTGGTGATTTTTTGCTGGCGGCCCTTGTTGTACTGGAGAGTGAGCTCTGCAAGGAGGTCCTCACCGTTGTCTGTGGCGGTTTGCATGGCCACGGTGCGGGCGGCGTGCTCTGCCGCGGCGCTGTCCAGAAGTGCGGCGAAGAGCTTTATCTTCAGGGTTTTAGGGTAGAGGGCCTCCAGGAGGGCCTTTTTGGAGGGTTCCACGATGACGTCTTCAGATCCCCGGAACAAGTCCGAGGATGACGATTGTTGGGTGCCGGGGGTCTCTGGCGTGTTAGAAACCAGCGGTTCCGCGACGGGGACTTGTTTTCCTGTGGAAACAAAGTGGTTGTACACCAGGATTACGTCAGAGTCATCATCAAGGAACTTGTCCACAAGATCCGAGACGGGGCCGTAGGAAGGGTGCTCTGACAGGGTGGTGAAATCCTTGGGGCTGGGGTAGCCGGCTTTGCGCATGGCGTCGGCCATTTTACGGCCGATGGAATACACCGTTGCCCCTGGATGCTCCTTCAGCACCGCCTTCACCTTGGCAATGGCGTTGGCGTTGAACCCGCCGCAAAGGGAGGAGTTGGAAGCCATGGCCACTATGACGGTATTGTTCTTCTTAACTTCCGTAGATTCAGGGGATGATTCCCCAAAACTATTTGCCCGTACAGGGTCGCGAAGCGACAGTTTTGGGGAATCATTCCCTGAATCTGTCGCTAAGGCAAGAATCTCCTGCAGCTTCTCCTCATAGGGCCTCATGTTCTCTATGGCAGTTTGAGCTTTACGCAGTTTTGCCGATGACACCAGCTTCATTGCCGATGTTATCTTCAGCGTGTTCTGCACAGAGGCGATGCGGCCTTTTATTTCCTTTAGTGTTGGCATTACCTAAGGGTATCAACCACTGCCTTGGCGGTGGAGGTAAGAATCTCTTCAATCTCCGGGGTGAGTTTGCCGGCGGCAAGGGGCTCAAGGACATCGGCCTTGTGTGAGGCGCGGATGCGCTCCAAAAATGCCTCCTGGAAGTCCCGTACTGCAGCAACAGGGATTTCCCTCATGAGGCCGCGGGTGCCGCAATAGAGCACTGCCACCTGTTCTCCCATGGGCATGGGCGAATATTGGGGCTGAATGAGCAGCTGGTTATTCTTGCGGCCTTTGTCCAGGGCCATCTCGGTGACCTTGTCCACATCGGAAGAGAACTTGGAGAAGGCCTCAAGTTCCGCCCACTGGGCCTGGTCAATCTTAAGGGTACCCGCAACCTTCTTCATGGATTTCACCTGGGCACTGCCACCCACGCGGGACACGGAAATACCCACGTTGATTGCCGGACGCACACCCTGGTTGAACAGAGCCTGTTCCAGGTAAATCTGGCCGTCCGTAATGGAAATCACGTTGGTGGGGATATATGCCGATACGTCTCCGGCCTGGGTCTCGATAATAGGCAGCGCAGTGAGCGAACCGCCGCCCTTGACCTTGCCCTTCAGGGCTGCCGGCAGGTCGTTCATGGTAGCAGCAACTTCCTGCTGGTCGATAATCCTTGCCGCCCTTTCAAGCAGACGTGAGTGCAGGTAGAAGATATCGCCAGGGTAAGCCTCTCGGCCGGAAGGGCGCTTCAGGATTAGGGAGACCTCACGGTAGGCAACGGCCTGCTTGGAAAGGTCGTCATAAACCACAAGCGCGTGACGACCGGTGTCGCGGAAATACTCGCCGATGGCCGCTCCGGCAAAGGGAGCGTAATACTGCAGCGCAGCGGGATCAGCAGCAGTGGCGGCAACCACGGTGGTGTAGTCCATGGCCCCGTACTCCCGCAGCGTCTTCACGATGGCCGCCACGGTAGAGCCCTTCTGCCCAACCGCAACGTAAATGCAGTGCACCGGGTCCCCTGCAAGATACCCGGCCCTCTGGTTGATTATTGTGTCGATGGCAATAGCCGTCTTTCCCGTCTGGCGGTCTCCGATTATGAGCTCGCGCTGGCCA
>JAFZML010000186.1 GCA_017553255.1 Bacteroidales bacterium
CATTACAATAGCCAACCGCACATATGAAAAGGCAGCCGCACTTGCAGCTGCCCATTCATGTGAGGCTGTTCCGCTGGAGGATATCGGCCGCCTGAATCAGGATTTTGTGGTTTACACCATTCCGGGAGATGCCCGGTCCTTGCCGGGCATGACGGCCTTCGTCATTCCCGACCTGATCGGGAATCTCCTACCCGGCGCCGTAGTCCTTGAGGCGGAGTACAAGCACCCCGCGCTGGCATCGGCCCCTTGCAGGAAATACATCAGCGGCCTTAGGTGGATCCTTCACCAGGCGGTGGCGGGGTACAGCCTGTTTACAGGAGAGGCCCCCAATCTGGAGGCCCTTTCCCGTGCTATTTATTGAGTGCGTCGGCAGAAGAAATGAACTTCCGGAGGTCTTCGTCGGAGACGTGGTAGTTCTGCATTTCCCCTGAGAAATATTGGTCGTAGGCGGCCATATCCACCATTCCGTGACCTGAAAGGTTGAAGAGGATGGTCTTGGTCTCTCCGGTTTCCTTGCACTTCAGGGCCTCCGTGATGGTGGCGGCAATGGCGTGGCAGCTTTCCGGAGCGGGGATGATACCCTCTGTGCGGGCAAACAGCACGCCTGCGCGGAAGGAGTCAAGCTGCTCAATGTCAACCGCCTCCATATATCCGTCCTTCATGAGCTGGCTCAGGATAACGCCTGCGCCGTGATAGCGGAGACCGCCGGCGTGGATGGCTGCGGGCTTGAAGGTGTGGCCAAGGGTGAACATGGGAAGGAGGGGAGTCATACCGGCCTCGTCTCCAAAGTCATATTCAAACTTACCCTTGGTGAGCTTGGGGCAGGAGTAGGGCTCGGCTGCAATGAAGCGCGTCTTCTTGCCGTCCTGGATGTTGTGGCGCATGAAGGGCAGTGCAAGGCCGCAAAAGTTGGAGCCGCCGCCAAAGCATGCAATCACAATGTCCGGATATTCCCCGGTCATGGCCATTTGTTTCTCTGCCTCAAGGCCGATAATTGTCTGGTGCAGGCACACGTGGTTGAGCACGGAGCCAAGGGCGTATTTGCAGTTGGGGGTGCTTACGGCCAGCTCAATGGCCTCTGAAATGGCGCATCCAAGGGAACCACGGTCATTGGGGTTCACGGTGAGGATGTCCTTGCCGGCACGGGTACTCATTGAAGGGGAAGGCGTGACGGCGGCGCCGAAGGTTTGCATTATAGAGCGGCGGAAAGGCTTCTGCTCATAGCTTACCTTAACCATATATACTGCGCAGTCTATGCCGAATTTCTTGGTGGCATAGCTCAGGGCGCCGCCCCACTGGCCGGCACCGGTTTCCGTGGTGAGGTTGGTGATGCCCTGCTCCTTGGCGTAGTATGCCTGGGCGATTGCGCTGTTGAGCTTATGGCTTCCAGCGGGGCTTACGCTCTCATTCTTGAAGTAGATGTGCGCAGGAGTGCCCAGTGCTTTTTCCAGCTCATACGCCCTCACAAGAGGTGTGCAGCGATATGCGGCATACTGCTCACGTACCGGCTCCGGGATGGGGATCCATTCATCAGTCTGGTTCAGTTCCTGGTCTGCGCAGGCCTTACAGAAGATTGGATAAAGGTCCTCCGGCTTCAGCGGCTGCTTTGTTGCAGGGTGAAGGAAAGGCAGAGGCTTGTTGGGCATGATTGCCTGGATGTTGAAATAGTGCGTAGGAATCTCCGATTCCGGAAGCATGTACTTTTTCTGTCGCATAATAATATAATAATGAATAAATAATCATAAAAAAAGCCTGCTGTAAGTCAGCAGGCCTTTTGGTATCAGGTACAACTACGGCGAAGCGACTTACAGATGTTAACTGCAAGCGCGCCACCAGAAGTTGTTTACCACTACTTTCATATCCGTTTGCAAATATGCAGAATCAGAATTGAAATTGCAAGAAAAATTTACAAAAGTTGAATGTAATTGGCCTGAATATAGGCGTTTATGGCTGTTGCTACAAACAGGAACACAATAGCGGCGGCAACTATGATGCCGATAACTTTGAGGCGCTTGAGCCATTTCTTGTTGTTCCAGCCAATGGTTTGGAACATGCTCCAGAAGCCGTGCTCCAGGTGCAGGAACAGTGCCACGAACCACACGATGTAGAGGGCTACGATCCACCATTTGCTGAAGGTGACCATAAGGAGGGTGTAGGGGTTGTCCTCATAGTTGCCTATGCCGAACATTTCCGGGAGCTGCATCTTTGCCCAGAAGTGGGTGAGGTGGAAGCCCAGGAAACCAAGGATGAGGATGCCCAGGATGGCCATGTTCTTGGCGCTCCAGCTGTCGTTCTTGGCCTTGGAGGCAACGGCGTAACGCTTGACGCCGCCGCGCTTGATGTAGTTTTCCGTCTCAAGCCAAATGCCGAAGATGATGTGGATTGCAAAACCAAGGGCAAGGATGGGAACCATGATGCTGATGAAGCCGGTGGACATGAAGTCACAGCCAAGCTTGAACAGGCCGTCTCCTGCAGAGAACAGGGTGTCATCTACGGCAACTGCGCCGAATTTTCCGGAGAATGTATCCAGTACGGAGAAGAAGTTGATGGTTCCGTGAAGCAGCAGGAAGACTACCAGGAATGCGCCAGTGATGCTCTGGATGAACTTCTTGCCGATTGAAGAGGTTAAAAAGTTAGCCATTATAGTTTAGTTCAATTGTTTTCTATTACGCAAATATAGGAATCTTTCTTGGAAGTTTCCCAATATTTCGGTACTTTTGTTTGACATTAAAACATTATTTCTATGTACAAACGCGTTCTGCTAAAACTCTCAGGTGAGAGCCTGGGTGGCCCTGCCGGGAAAGGTCTTGACACCCAGTGGCTGGAAAAATATGCAAAAGAAGTGGCATCGGCAGCAAAAGCCGGCCTCCAGATAGCCATAGTGAATGGCGGCGGCAATATCTTCCGCGGCCTTCAGGGCGTAGGCAAGGGCTTTGACCGCGTAGACGGAGACAAGATGGGAATGCTTGCCACGGTGATCAACGCCCTGGCCCTCAAGATGTTTATCAAGGCGGAAGGCGTTGAGGCAGAGGTCTTTACCTCCACCCCCATGGAGCCCCACGCAAAGTATTATATGAGGGATGAAGCCGTGAAGCTCATGGAGCGCGGCGGCGTTGCCCTCATTGCAGGCGGCACAGGCAACCCCTTCTTCACCACAGACAGCGGCGCTGCACTCCGCGCCCTTGAAATTGGGGCCGATGCCCTCCTCAAAGGCACCCGCGTAGACGGCGTCTATACCGCAGATCCTGAGAAGGATCCCTCGGCCACAAAATACGATGAACTTTCATTTGATGAGGCCATATCCAAGCACCTCAAGGTGATGGACCAAACCGCCTACGCCCTTTGCAGCGACGGCAAAATGCCCATCATTGTCTTTGACATGAACGCCACCGGCAACCTCACCAAACTCCTCTCCGGAGAAAAGGTTGGCACCCTGGTACACCCGTAATCCTCCCACTGCTCCTAACGTGCATAAAGAATGTGACGTTAGGAGCAAAAATGGCCTAAAATGCGCCTAATGCCCCATGAAAACAGGACGTTAGGCGCACACGTTTTAACATTTTTATCTTTTTCACGTCTTCTATATGGCCGGCTATTTGAAGCAAAAAAGAACATATGAAAAAGACTTTAATCATTATCGCAATGGTCCTTGGCACAGTATGCTGCACATGGGCCGGAAAACCGTCGGAGGTTTCAGCGCTTGCCCGTCAGTATGGCAGCAAAGACGGATTTGAGGTGGTCTCGATGGGACGCGTTCTCATCAGCGCCCTTGGCGTTGCCGCAAGTATGGACAAGGATCTGGATGCGGAGGACCGCGCTGCCCTGAATGCATTCAAGGGTATCAAGAAACTCACCGTAGTTGACTTTGAGGATGCATCGGAGGCCGACAAAACCGCCTTCTGCAGTAAGCTTGATTCTCTCTTTGAAAAAATGGAGCTCATCCTTGAGGCCAAGGAAGACGGAGACGTTGTAAAGATCTACGGCTACGATGACGGAAATACCCTTCACGACATAGTGATCTACTGCCCGGACGAGGCCGTCATCTGCGTCAACGGCAGCATTGCGTTGGAGAATATCGGAAAGCTCATGGAAGTTGCACAATGACAAGTAGGGCCTTCGAGGACATATGGATTCCCCTCCAGGGACGCTTCTACCGCATTGCCTTCTATATACTTGAGAATGAGGCCGATGCAAGGGACGCTGTCCAGGACCTCTACCTGAAACTGTGGAACCTCAGGGACCGTCTGGAATTCATCCGGGAACCGGTTTCGTACGGATCCCTTATGATGAGGAACCTGTGCATAGACCGTATAAGAAAGAGGTTTCCCTCAGACTCCCTTAAGGAAGAGATGGCCGTCAAGGGCCCTCCGGATGAAGACATTGAGTTAAAGGAACAGCTGGAGGGCGTAAGGAAAGCGATGGAGGGGCTCCCTGAGAGTCAGCGAAAACTGCTTAAGATGAAGGTGATAGATGGGTTGGATTATTCAGAAATAGAAAAAAGAACTGGCCTTAGCGGCCTGAACATCAGGGTTCAGGTGTCCCTTGCAAGAAAAAGATTAAAACAACTGCTATGAAATCAATCAAGGAAATAGAGAAACTCTCCGTAGAGGAACTTGAGAGGATAGGGGCCGATGAAAGCATCCCCGTCCCCGGAGACCTTTCCGTGAAACTGCCTTCGGCCAAAGTGCCCGTAGTCATATTGAGCACAGCTGCGGCTGCGGCGATTGTGGCTGGCGTCTTTATCGGCATTGACAGAGCCAACACTCCGGCCGATACCTTTGACGATCCTTACCTTGCCTACGCCGCCGTGGAGAATGCCCTTTGCAAGATCTCCGGCTCGGTAAACAGCGCTTCCGTAAAACTGGAAGACGCAGAATCCACATTTAACAAGTTAAACTATTGGAAATGAAAAAGATATTCGTAATTATAGCAGCCATTGCGCTGGCTCTCCCGGCCTTCGCCCAGGGCGGCAAGGATTTATACAACAAGTACTCAGACCTCCCCGGGGTAAGCGCCGTGTACATCTCCCCGGCAATGTTCAGGCTTATCGGCAAGATCCCCGATGTTGAACTGGCCGACGAAGAAGTGAACTTCACCCCCATCATAAAGTCCATGAACGGCTTTTACCTTCTTTCAACTGAGGACGCCGCTACCGGAGAAAAGCTCTACGGGGAAGTGTCCCGCGGCCTTAACAAGAGCAAGTACGAACTCCTTATGGAAGCCAAGGAAGACGGAGAGGTGATGCGCCTGTACTCGGTAGGAGATGAAAAAACGGTATCGTCCCTTCTAATGCTGGCAAAAGACGCCGCTGAGACCACCTTCCTGTCCATAGATGGCCAGATGGACCGCGCTAAACTGGAAGAAGTCATTGCCTCCGCCGCGGCAGAGTAACACTGCGTTTTAGTCCACCATCACAAGGGCGGAGGAGGGATGATTGAAGGTGAGTGAGACCACAGGCTCCGTGGTGCAGTTGAGGGTGGCTTTCCACCAGGCGTCAAACACCACGCCGTCAAGTGGCCACTGAAGGCCCTTGGAGGTGATTTTCAGGGAATTATCGGCACTGAAAATTGAGAATCTGCGGCCTTCACCAAGGTGGAGGCTGCAACTGTCTGTAATGGCAAACGCCGTCCCGTAGTCTGAGACAATGGAGACTTTTCTTTCTCCCAGGTCAAACATCCGGGTGTATTCCATCAGAAGACCAAGGTTGCCGATAGTATGGTCTTCCCTCAGGCCGGTGGCGCCAAGGATGGTGATTTCCTGAGCCTCGGGGTGCTCCCTCAGCACCCAGCGCATGGCCTTGGTAAGGTCATTGTAATCCTGCTCCGTCTCATGGAAAATGGCGTCCTGGAACCGCCCCGCCAGCTCTTCCGGCAGGCTGTCCATATCTCCAACAATGGCAATAGGCTTTGCCTCCGGATTATGCTGCAGCAGCTTTTCCAGAGCACCGTCGCAGCACACAACGCCATCGGCTGAATCCAGCATAAACAGCGGATACGGCTCTGTGGGGAATGCCCCGTTGCATAAAATGACAAGATTATCCATAGGTCAGAGGGTATTATATCGCGAACCCCTGGCCACCCTCGGCCGGGTAACCGACGCACGAGCGAATAAAGAGGAAACTTGTTTTCTCTTTTGAGCGAGAAGGAGGAAACGAACGTAGTTCGTAACAGGGAGGGGCCCACGAAGTGGGAGGGGTCGCGAAGCGACGGTTCGCGATATAATAACCCTCTGGCCTATTCATCTTCATGGGGAGCGGCTTTGGCGATTTCGGCCTTGGAGGTGCCTTTGGTGGTGGTGTAGGCGGTGGGATTGCGGAAGCCAAGGAGGAAGGACTTTACGTCCATACGCTTCTTGCCGGCAAGCTGGAGGTCAGTTATGGCAATGGCGCCGTCCTCCGTTGCAACGGCGAAGTACGTCTTGCCGTCACTAAGTACCGTTCCGGGCTCTCCGTGAAGGTCATAGCGCATTTCCCCGAAGAAGACTTTGAGCTGAATAGATTCTTCGCTTCGCTCAGAATGACAGGAGGAGTCAGAATGACAATTGTCATCCTGAGGAGCGTCAGCGACGAAGGATCTATTAACAAGCTCCGTGAAGGCACAAGGGTAGGGGGAGAGGCCACGGATGAGGTTGTAGACGTGCTTAGTGGTGTCGTCCCAATCTATGTGCTGGAGCTCACGGGTGATCTTGGGGGCGGGCTTAAGAAGCTCTGAGCCCTGGATGAAGCTGCGCTGGACGCGGAGCTCCACGTTGTGCTGGATAAGGCCTTCGGCGGTTTCAACAACAAGGGTGGAACCAAGCTCCATAAGGCGGTCGTGGAGGTCTCCGGCGGTGTCTGTGGGCTCTACGTGGCACTCAGAGCGGAGGATAATGCCGCCGGTGTCAATCTTCTTGTCAATCATGAAGGTGGTGACGCCGGATATGTTCTCTCCGTTAATCACGGCCCAGTTGATGGGGGCGGCGCCGCGGTACTGCGGCAGGAGGGCGGCGTGGAGGTTGAAGGTACCAAGCTTAGGCA
Organism: Bacteroidales bacterium; assembly: GCA_017553255.1. Classification (GTDB taxonomy): domain Bacteria; phylum Bacteroidota; class Bacteroidia; order Bacteroidales; family UBA932; genus Cryptobacteroides. The sequence goes on from JAFZML010000186.1 coordinate 7,016, forward strand.
TGCTCCAGACAACCTCAGGGAGCATACGGAAACCGACCACCACAAACATATCAGGCCTCCAGGCCTTGAGGGCGGCAAGGAATTCTTCGTCGCGGAGTTTCTCCGGCTGAAGTACGGGCAGCCCTTCGCGTACGGCATACTGCTTCACGGCGCTTTCCTGCATCTTGAGGCCCCTGCCGGAAGGTTTATCCGGCACGGTAACAACTCCAACTATTTTGTAGCCGCTCTTTCTGAGGGCGTCCAGCGGGCCCACGGAGAATTCCGGCGTCCCCATATACACTATCCTTGTCTTTCTGAACATTCTGATAATCTGACTCTTAACTTTTCTCACTCCAATCATTATCCCGTCCCAGTGGAACAGGTTCTTGTCTCCAACGGCCTTGATTGTGAGGAAGCCTCCTATTGGCGCCAGCACAAAGGCCGATATGAATTTACCTATGAACGCCGTTGTGGCGCCGTTGCTGGCAAGCCTCTCACCGGTGATGTCTATCACCCAGTACAGCACAAAGAACAGCAGGGAAATGACCGCAGGAGCACCCAGGCCGCCCTTTTTGAGGATGGCTCCAACAGGGGCGCCTATGAAAAACAGCAGCAGGCAGGCCAGCGCCTGGGCGTACTTCTTCCACATCTCAACGTCATTGCGGTGGATGAGATTGGTGTAGTCATAGGAATCGTAAATCTGGCTGCGGGCTATGCTCTCATACTGCCGGGCAATCTGAAGCGCTCCTTCAAGGGCCTTCTGACGGTCTTTAAGCGTTTTGAAATCTCCTTCTGCGGGGAGTTCCATCATAACGGAGGCCTGCTCCCTCCAGTTTGTGTCCAGCTGCTTCTTGAAGCTGAGGCCGTTGTCCCTCTGGAAGTCCTTCACGTGCTTAATTGTGCCCTGGTCTACAAGGTTTACAAGGGAATCGTGGCTGTGCTTGAGCTGTTTCAGGTTCATGGATTTCACCTGTTCTCCGTAGCGGGCCGAATCTGACTGCTTGTACGCGTAGTTTTCCAGGGGAATCACCAGCTCCTGCTTGTGGAAGCGCACTCTCTGGAGTGCCAGGGAAGTATCCCTGTACTTGCGGCGGTTTTCCTCACGATAATTTGTGCCGCTGTACAGCATGAACGTGAGGTAATCCTTGGACTTGGACATCTTGAGGAGGCCGCTGTCGGCCACTGTAATGCGCAGATTGCCGGAGCCGGAAGTATGGTCATACACCTGGATGCCGTGCATCATTCCAGTCTTTTTGTCCCGGCTGTCTACGCGGAGGATATAGCCGTCAATGCCGTCGTAGAAGGTTCCGGAAGGGATTTTAATCTCTGATTTTGTTCGGCCGATATCATCCCTCATTGTGAAGATCTGGTTGATAGAATAAGGCACCAGCCTGTCTCCCACAAAGAATGCCCCCACGCAGATGAAAAGGCACACTACCGTCATGGGTACCAGAACCCTTGCAAGGGATATTCCGCCGGCCTTCATTGCCGTGAGCTCAAAGTGCTCACCCATATCTCCCAGCGTCATCATGGAGCTCAGGAGCGTGGCAAGCGGAATTGCCAGGGGCAGTGTTTGGAAACCGCCCCACATGAGGAACTCCAGTATCACCTTAAGTTCAAGGCCTTTACCCACAAGCTCGTCTATATACAGCCACAGGAACTGCATGACAAGGATAAAGGTCACAATCGCGAGGATAGCGAAGAACTGCCCCACGAAGGTCTTAAGTATGAACTGATCCAGTTTTTTCATGAGATACACTCGCTACGCTCGGTATGACAAAATATTGTTCTGTTTCCTGTCATTCCGACTGAGCGAAGCGAAGGAGAGAATCTTAAACGGTTATTTTGTAGCAATTTCCACAAGCGTTTCAAGCGCCTGAGGGAGGCCTTCAACGTTACGGCCGCCGGCGGTTGCAAGGCCGCTCAGGCCGCCGCCGCCGCCCTGGATGAACTTTGCGGCTTCACGGATGTCCTTTCCGGCGTTCTTGCCCTTGGCCACGAGGTCCTGGGAGTACATGAGAACAAGGTTGGGCTTGTCGTCAAAGGCAAAAGCTCCGGCCAGCACAAAATTCTGGACCTTTTTCTGCAAAAGCAGGGCCACGTTACGGGCAATGGCGGGATCTATTGAGCTGTCAAAGCGGACAACCTTGATTCCGTTAATCTCCTGGGCCTTTGCCTCAAGCTTTTCTGCAAGCTGGGCTGCCTTTTCATTGGCAACGGCCTCAAGCTGCTTGCGGGCATCGGCATTCTCCGCCACCAGTTTCTCTATGGCACCCTGGAGGTCAGGGACGTTGTTCATGAGGTTCTTAAGGCCCTTCAGGAGATCTTCCATGTTATGGATGCTTTCCTCCGCTTTACCGCCGGTGACGGCTTCAATCCTGCGGACTCCGGCTGCGACGGCGCCCTCGGACACAATCTTGAACAGGCCGATTGTGCCGGTTCTGGGCGTGTGCGTGCCGCCGCAGAGCTCTACTGAATCTCCGTAACGAACCACGCGCACGACGTCTCCGTACTTTTCTCCAAACAGGGCCATGGCGCCCATTGCGCGGGCTTCATCCATTGTGGCGTCACGTTTTTCAACCAGCGGGAAGTCTGAGCGGATGAGCTGGTTCACGCGGGTTTCCACGGCGCGGAGTTCCTCGTCTGTCATCTTCTGGAAGTGGGAGAAGTCAAAACGGAAGTAATCCGGGCCCACGAAGGAACCCTTCTGCTCCACATGAGTGCCAAGCACCGTACGGAGGGCCTGGTGGAGGAGGTGGGTTGCGGTATGGTTGTTCTGGATGTGCCTGCGGCGCACGTTATCTACAACCAGGCTGAATCTCTGGGTGCTCATGGAAGGAATTCTTTCGGCCAGATGTATTGTGAGGTTGTTTTCCTTCACGGTGTTGAGGATCTGGATGCGCTCTCCGTTCTCTCCTTCAATGTATCCGGTGTCTCCAACCTGGCCGCCCATCTCGGCATAGAAGGGGGTGCGGTCAAATACAAGCTGGAAGTATTCCTTGTTCTTCTGCTTTACGGTGCGCTGCTTCAGGAGGCGGGCGCCTTCCACCTTGAGGGTGTCGTAGCCTTCAAACACTACATCGGCCTCACTGAATATCATCCAGTCTCCGAATTCATTGGCGGTGGCGTTACGGGCGCGCTCCTTCTGCTTTTCAAGCTCCACATTGAAGTTTTTGATGTCTACGGTGTAGCCTTTTTCAGCGGCAATTAGCTCAGTGAGGTCAATGGGGAAGCCGTAGGTGTCGTAGAGCACAAAGGCGTCTGTTCCGGGGATAACCTTGGTGGCGGCGTTACGGGCCATATTGTCCTCAAGCATCCTGATACCGCGGTCGAGGGTGCGCAGGAAGGCGTTTTCCTCCTCCTTGATGACGTTCATTATAAGCTTCTGCTGGGCGGGGAGCTCAGGATAGGCCTCTCCCATATCGGCCACAAGCTGGGGGATGAGGCGGCAGAGGAAAGGCTCCGTGAAGCCAAGGAAAGTGTAGCCGTAACGGACGGCGCGGCGCAGGATGCGGCGGATAACGTAGCCGGCCTTCACGTTTGAAGGGAGCTGGCCGTCCGCGATTGAGAAGGCTATCGCGCGGATGTGGTCTGCGATAACCCTCATGGCAACCTCTACATTGCCGCCTTCGGCATATTTATGACCGGAGAATTCCTCCACTTTGCCGATAAGGCCGGAGAAGACGTCCGTCTCATAATTGCTCTTTTTCTTCTGGAGAATCATGCAAAGGCGCTCGAAGCCCATGCCGGTGTCTATGCTCTTGGCGGGGAGGGGCTCAAGGTGGCCGTCGGCCTTACGCTCATACTGCATGAACACAAGGTTCCAGATTTCAATGACGTCATCGTTGTCCGTGTTCACAAGCTTGTTGCCCGGGATTTTTGCAATCTCGGAGTCCGGCCTCAGGTCAATGTGGATCTCACTGCAGGGGCCGCAGGGGCCGGTGTCACCCATTTCCCAGAAGTTGTCGTGCTTGTTTCCGGTGAGGACGTGGTCTGCGGGGAGGTGCTTGAGCCAAGCCTCGCGGGCCTCCGTGTCAAGGGTGGTGCCGTCATCGGCCGATCCTTCGAATACGGTGGCGTAAAGCTTGGTTTTGTCTATCTTGTAAACTTCCGTGAGAAGCTCCCAGGCCCAGTCTATAGCCTCTTTCTTGAAGTAATCCCCAAAGCTCCAGTTGCCCAGCATCTCGAACATGGTGTGGTGGCGGCCGTCGTGGCCCACGGCTTCCAGGTCATTGTGCTTGCCGCTCACGCGGAGGCACTTCTGGGAATCTGTAGCACGGGGGAACTTGGGCGCCGCATTGCCAAGGAAGATGTCCTTGAACTGGTTCATGCCGGCGTTGGTGAACATAAGGGTGGGGTCATTCTTGATTACCATGGGAGCGCTGGGCACCACGGTGTGACCCTTGGAGGCGAAAAAGTCCAGATACTTCTGGCGGATTTCTTTTGAAGTCATATAATAGTTCTTGTATTATCTTTCTTTTATAGCCTACAAAAATAACTATTTTTGGCCGATTTCCCAACGCGCAGGCATAGAATGTGTGGGATGAGGGGCTGTTTCAGAAATAATGCATATATTTGCATGATATGCCGTCCAAGTTGCAGAAATATATCACAAGCCCGGAAGACTTTGTTGACAGCCTCCAGCAGCTGCCTGCCCGTGAGTGGTGGAAGATAGTGCTGGTGCTGCTGGGGGGCATAGTGTCTTTTCTGTTCTACATGTGGATTTATGTGCAGGTGCTGGGGCTGGACCTTCCAAAAACGGCCATCCTGAAGCGCCGTAACATGGACTGGAGGGCACGCGTAGAGCGTCTTTCCTCACACATGGACCACCAGGAGGAACTCCTGTCCCTTCTGGAAGTGAGGGACGACAAAATCTACCGCAGCGTATACGGCCTGGATGAGATCCCCCCTGAGGTGAGAGGCTCCGGCCTTGGCGGTGAAAACCGCTATGAAAAGCTTGCAGGAACGTCCCTGGAGGCCGTTGTACGCCGTCAGGACATAATTGAAAAGAGGGCATACGTCCAGTCTAAATCCTTTGACGACATAACCGTTCTCCAGCATAGCGCCGGAGATATGGCGGCCCATATCCCCGCCATTCCTCCCATGAGTACGGACCGCAGCACCTATCACCTGTCCAGCCCCTTCGGCTTCCGCTCAGACCCTCTTCTGGGCTTCACCAAGCGCCATACGGGAATGGACTTCGCCTGTCCTCCCGGTAACCCCATCTACGCTACCGGAGAAGGCGTAGTGGTGAAGGTGGCCCATGAACGCAAGGGCTACGGCAACCACGTGGAGATAGACCACGGCTTTGGTTACAAAACCCGCTATGCCCACATGCAGGAGATTTACGTTGAGGAAGGGCAGAAACTATCCAGGGGAGACTGCATAGGCCTTTCCGGAAAGAGCGGCAGGTGCACGGGGCCTCACCTCCATTATGAAGTCATGTACCGAAAGGATTACGTGAATCCTGCGCTGTATATGGATCTGGATATTCCTCCGCAGGATTACTACGAGCTTGTGAAAAAACCTGAAGGCAAATGAGTAAGGTAAGCAGAATACTCGGCTCCATGGTGCGCTATCTTGTGGCAACGGTCTCGCTGTCAGTTATTCTGTATATCCTCTTCGCGCTGTTTTTCTCTACTGAGGAGGAGCGCCGCATTCAGAGGGAAAACAACCTTTACAAGTCGCTTTACCGGGATATCCGTAGTAAGGACAAGCTCATTGGAGACGTCGTGGACGGCCTCCTTGTGAAGGACGACGCCATATACCGGGAGCTCTTTGAGACCACGCCCCCGTCCCTGGACGCCATCACTGCGGCCGATTTAATTGCCGATTCAGATTCCCTCAGCGAGAGCTTCTATCTTGGCGCGGCAGCATCGGCCTCAGAAAGGCTTATGCTTATGGGTGGCGCCGTGGACGATAATTTTGCAGAGATTTTCCGAATCCTCCTCAAGACCCGTAAGGACAGCATTCCGCCGCTGAGCCTGCCCCTGAAGGGGATGTCATACGTCCAGACGGGCGCTTCCGTAGGCCCTAAACATAACCCTGTCTATAAGCTGGAACTGCAGCACGACGGCATTGATTTCATAGCCCCTCAGGGCGCTCCCGTTTATGCCGCCGGCTCCGGAATTGTTACTAAGGTAACCCATTCCCGCAAAGGCCTCGGCAACGTTGTTGAGATTAATCACGGAAACGGCTACGTGTCACGCTACTGCCTCCTTGGAGATATCAATATCTACGTCCAGATGAAGGTCCGTACCGGCCAGAAGATAGGGGAGGTGGGTGTGTCAACGGGAATATCGGCCCCTCACCTTCACTTTGAATTATGGAAAAACGGCACCGTGTGTGACCCCGTGCACTATCTCTTCGCTTCCATAACCCCGGAGGAATACTCCCGCATGATGTACATGTCCGTTTCCACCACCCAGTCACTGGACTGACCTTCCCTCCCATTTTTTGTTCTCCCCGGGCGGCGGGGCTTAAAGTGTTAATAATCAGCTATTTACAGAAGTTTCTACCAGAAAAAGTTCTGGTAGAAACTTCTGTAACGCGCTATGTGTCAACGGATTAGCTTCCACTGGAGATCAGTACCCGCTGCGGTCCATCTCACGACGGAGGTCCTTGGCCTTGATGCTCTCACGTTTGTCGTATTCCTTCTTACCCTTTGCAAGGGCTATGAGAAGTTTGGCGTAGCCGTTGTCTGCTATAAACAGCTTCACGGCAACTATTGTAAGGCCCTTCTGTTTGTCCTCCTGCTGTAAATGCCTCAGCTCCTTGCGGTTAAGGAGGAGCCTACGGTCCCTCACGGGTTCATGCTGGCCCCAGCTGCCCCAGTGGTACTGGGCTATGTTCATCCCGCGCACGTACAGCTGATTCCCGCTGAAAAAGCAGTATGCATCCTGCAGGGAGCACTTCCCCGCCCTGATGGACTTGATCTCCGTACCCACCAGCTGAATACCGGCCGTATAGGTTTCCAGGAACTCGTAATCAAACGAGGCCCGGCGGTTCTTAATCTGTATGCTGCTCTTCGCTTTTGGCATGATTTGTCATTCTGAGGCGTAGCCGAAGAATCTAACAATGGACTGCAAAGTTAACAAAAAATAGATTCTTCGCTTTGCTCAGAATGACAATTAATGTATTTTTGCGGTATGAACCGTACAGAACTGCTTCCAGACCGCCCGGGCATTCCGCCCATGGCAAAACTTCCGGACCCTGAGGTGATAGACCCCGCCGCCCTGGCCAGGGCATACGCCACCGGAGAAATTGACCTCATCTGCGTTGTGGGTCCCACGGCCTCCGGCAAAACTCGGTATGCCGTGCAGCTGGCGAAGGTGTTAAAGGCTGAAATCCTTTCGGCCGACAGCCGTCAGGTGTACAGGGGGATGAACATCGGCACTGGAAAAGACCTTGGAGAGTACGGAGACGTTCCGTATCACCTCATAGACATAGTTCCGGCCGGGGCAAAGTACAATATCTATCAGTATCAGGCGGCTTTTGCGGAGGCCTGGGCTTCCGTGCGTGCAAAAGGAGCCATCCCCATCCTCTGCGGCGGTTCCGGCCTTTACATTGAGGCTGCCACAAAGGCGTACAAGTTTGAAAAGCAGAACGGCGTAGACCCTTCCCTGCTGCCGCAAAAGCCATATTTTATAGGAACGCTCGTGTCCCGTGAGGAGCGTGTTGCCCGCATAGACCACCGCCTTGAAGAGCGCCTGAAGGAGGGCCTGGTGGAAGAAGTTCGCGGGCTTCTTGAAACAGTTCCCGCAGAGGACCTTATCTACTACGGCCTTGAATACAAGTTTGTCACTCAGTACGTTCTTGGTGAAATCTCCTACGAAGACATGGTAATAGGCCTTGGCAACGCCATCCACCAGTTTGCCAAGCGCCAGATGACCTGGTTCCGCGGCATGGAACGCGACGGCGTCCGTATCCACTGGGTCCGCCCGTGACCTTGCTCTGCTTCTCGTTATCCCTTTGCCAGAGATGAGCACGTTTTGGGGTCATTTTTGTGCTTATCAGTGCGTTTTTACCCGGGTTGAGCACGTTTAAGGGCTCTTTTTGTGCTCGTCAGTGCGTTTTGACAAGGGATGAGCACGTTTTGGGGCCATTTTTGTGCTTATCGACACGAAGGGGAGAGGATTAATCCCGGAGCCGGTAGAGAAGTATTAATCCAAGGACTGGGTGGTGGAAACGGACATGTACATCATGCGGGAGTATTCCTCCGGGGTTATGGAAGCGAAGAGATAGTGCACGGGGTCACACACGGTGCCGTTTTTCCA
>JAFZML010000021.1 GCA_017553255.1 Bacteroidales bacterium
ATTTCTTTACTATTCCCAGCGTAATGAACGTGAGGCCGATAAGGATCATCACCAGATGCTGCCATGTGCAGTTGGCGAATCCCGTGTACTGCCAGAATTGCTGGAGGCTGTCTACAACAGTATTCATTAGCCTATGGTTACAATGTCTGCGCCTTCAAGGACGGAGTCTCCCTTGCGGGCGTGGATAGCTGTGACGGTGCCGTCTGCTTCTGCAAGGATGTCGTTTTCCATCTTCATGGCCTCAATGACGGCCACTTTCTGGCCGCGTTTAACGGCCTGGCCTTCCTTCACCTCAATAGAGATAATGATGCCGGGAAGGGGGCTCTTGATGGTTTTTCCAGCACCCCCGGCCTGACCGGGGGTCTGTGCCGGAGCCGCTGCGGGTGCGCTGGCTGCCGGAGCTGTAGGCTGTGCTGCAGGCTTAGCGTCACCCCCAACTTGATTGGGGGTCTCAAGTTCTACGTTATAATCCGCACCATTCACATTCACGGTGAGGTTCTTTCCTTCCTGCTGTCCAATCTTTACGGCGTAATCTTTACCGTTGATTTTGAATTTATATTCTTTCATTATTTTGGTAACTTTCTAAAAGTCAATGATTTATTATTCCAGGGAGAGTCCTTGCGGGTAATGGTGACAATGCCGGGCTCTAGGTCATGGACAGTGTCACTGAAATACATGTGGAGGGCGGTTGCAATGGCCGCGTAGGTGTCACCGCCCTGCTCCATATCTAGGGCAAGGGCAATTGCGGCTGCAACGTCCTCCTGAGAGTCCTCATGGCCTATAGCCATTTTGGCAAGGCGCTTTCCGGCGCGTTTTGCCCTTTTGGCATCGGCCTTTAATTCACCGGAGAAAACCCTTCCGGAGAGGCTGTACAGGCCGTACAGGATGATGAGCGCTATGAATACAACGCCCACGCTAATTATTGTGAGAGTGACTCCGTGCGGGTCCAGGGCAGCCATACGCTCCGCTCCCGCAGTGAGAACTATGTTACAGAGGCAGGTTGTCATGTTTCTTGGCGGGTATTTCCTGACGTTTTCCGCTAAGCTGCTCCAGGGCGCGGATTACGCGGAAGCGGGTGTTGCGGGGTTCAATTACATCGTCAATATAACCTTTCTGTGCGGCCTGGTAAGGATTTGAGAAGAGCTCCTCATATTCCGCCTTCTTTTCCTCAAAGATGGCCTTGGCGTTTTCAGGGTCTGCTTTTATTTCCTTGGCGTAGAGGACGTTAACGGCGCCATCGGCCCCCATCACCGCAATTTGGGCGCTGGGCCAGGCGTAGTTGATGTCTCCGCGGAGCTGCTTGCAGCTCATTACAATATGCGCCCCGCCGTAGCCCTTGCGGAGGGTGACTGTGACCTTGGGAACGGTGGCTTCTCCGTATGCGTACAGGAGTTTTGCGCCGTTGGTGATGATGGCGCCGTACTCCTGCTGTGTGCCGGGAAGGAAGCCGGGAACGTCTACAAGGGTTACTAGAGGGATGTTGAAGGCGTCGCAGAAGCGCACAAAGCGGGCGGCCTTACGGCTGGCGTTGATGTCAAGTACGCCTGCAAGCACCTTGGGCTGGTTTGCCACAATACCTACGCTACGGCCGTTCATGTGGGCAAATCCCACAATAATGTTCTTTGCAAACTCCTTGTGTACTTCCAGGAAAATGCCGTCATCCACTATGCTTCCAATAACCCCGTACATATCATAGGCCTTGTTGGGGTTATCAGGGACAATGGAATTGAGAGCGTCATCAACCCTGTTCACAGGATCACTGGTTTCCTTGAACGGAGCGGTTTCCATATTGTTCTGGGGGAGGAAACTGAGGAGATTCTTGATGGTTTCAAGGGCATCCTTCTCATCCTCTGCGGCAAAATGGGTGACGCCGCTCTTGCTGGCATGCACGGATGCGCCGCCAAGCTGCTCCTGGTCCACAACCTCTCCGGTAACGCTCTTTACAACGGCGGGGCCGGTAAGGAACATGTAGGAGGTGTTCTTGACCATAAGGGTGAAGTCTGTGAGGGCGGGGGAGTAAACCGCGCCGCCTGCGCAGGGACCCATGATGCAGCTTATCTGGGGAATAACGCCGGAAGCCAGGATATTGCGCTCAAAAATCTCACCGTAGCCGGCAAGGGCGTCAATGCCTTCCTGGATACGGGCTCCGCCACTGTCATTAAGGCCGATGCAGGGGGCACCGTTACGGAGAGCCATATCCTGGACCTTGCAAATTTTCTCACTCATGGTTTTGGAGAGGGAACCTCCGCTTACGGTGAAATCCTGGGCAAAGACGTAAACCACGCGGCCGCCAATGGTGCCGCATCCGGTTACAACGCCGTCTCCGTCCGGGTGAGAGGCATCCATCCCGAAGTTTGTGCAGCGGTGCTGGACAAACATGTCAAATTCCTCAAAACTGCCGGGATCCAGGAGGAGCTCCAGGCGCTCACGGGCAGTGAGTTTGCCCTTAGCGTGCTGAGCCTCAATCCTTTTCTCTCCGCCGCCAAGGCGTGCTTTTGCCCTGCGCTGGACCAGTTTCTCAATGTTATCAGACTGTATACTCATTATATAAGCTATATATTCTATAAAATAACTTACAAAGATACTACTTTTGCCTTGCTTATGCAA
>JAFZML010000187.1 GCA_017553255.1 Bacteroidales bacterium
GTAGAAGTGGACTGGAATGCCCGCCAGGACCATTTTTACGGTATAGATGACACAGAGACCGCAACGCCCGCTTACACGCTCCTGAACATGAGCGCAGGGACAGACATAGTGATCAAAGGAAAGAAGCGCGCCAGCCTTTATCTTATGGCCGATAACCTCCTTGATACCGCCTGGCAAAGCCACCTTAGCCGTCTCAAGGAAGTGGGTATTTACAATATGGGCCGAAATTTTACGGTCAAGCTGATAATCCCTATCAATTGATTCTCACAACCCTCTCAACTTGCCTGACGGACTGGAACAAATACAGGATTGGGAATATTTCAAGACGCCCAATCAGCATTTCTGTGAGCCCGGTGAACTTGAGGATGGCAGGGAAAGCAGCATAGTTTGACATTGAACCGACGTCTCCAAAGCCGGGACCCACGTTGCCGATGTTGGCAATTGACGCGGTAACTCCCGTCACGAAATCCAAGCCGAAGGCAATGTTGATGGCAGCGAAGAGCACCATAATTATCAGGTAGCAGAAGATGTAGCAGAAGGCATCGCTAACCTGGTCTTCTGAGCGAACCCGCCCGTCAATTCGCACATTCCTGACACTGTTGGGATCTATGGTAAGGGCCACTTTGCGGTGAATTCCTTTTGCCGCAAGGATGGCCCTGTCTATCTTGATGCCACCTGAAGTTGAACCGGAGCAGCCGCAAATAAGGGAGCAGATTATGAGAGTAGCCATACTCAGCGGAGGCCAAAGCGTTGTATCCTGCGTAGCAAAACCGGTTGTGGTGGAGATTGAGGCCACTTGGAATGAGGCATCCCGTAGCGCTGCCCCTACAGAGGCGTAGCCGCCGTTAATCATTAGATCGGCCGAAACAATTATAATTGCAAGGCCCACCAGAGAGAGGAAAACCCTCACGGTCTCCGACCTCCAGAAGTACCGGGGCTTGCCATTCAGGACCGCAAGGAACAGGATTCCAAAGTGGATGCCGGCCGCAAGCATGGTGAAGGTTAGAACAATCTCAGCGGCAGGGTTTGCGTAAAATGCAATGCTGGTATTCTTTGTACAGAAACCGCAGGTGCTGCAGGCCGACATTGCGTTGGTAATGGCGTCAAACCAGCTGAGTCCCGTCAGTTTCAGGGAAAAGAAGGAGATGAGCGTGAGAGCAACATAGGTTGCAAGCATCCGGTTTGCGAAACTCTCCGTTTTTTCTCCTTCAAAAGAGTCCTTTGCAACGGTGGAAATCTCTGCCCCGGAGAGTTTGGATTTGACGGAACGGACCGTTAACATAGAGAACAGAGTGACTATCCCTATACCCCCAACCCAGGCCGTTGAGATGCGCCAGAACTGAAGGCCGCGGGGGAGTGCCTCAATGTCGTTCAGGATTGATGCGCCTGTGGTTGTGAAGCCGGAAACGCTTTCAAAGATGGCATTGACCGGCGTAAACTCTCCGCCATAGAAAAGATACGGGAACATGCCGAATATGCAGGCCAAAAGCCACGCGCCCACCACAATGCTGTTCCCTTCCCGGAAGTTCAGCCTGTTCTGCCCCTTCCTCACAAAGAAAAGGGGATAAAAGCCCACAGTGCCGGTGAGAAAGGCCGAGAATAGGAGCGGAGTCCGGCTCTCATCCCCGGGCGTAAATACGGCGATGATACCGGAGATGGCCATAAGCGCCGCCACCAGCAGCAGTGACACGCCAATATACCATGTAATGATCTTCCAGTTCATGCCTTTTTCATTTGACAGTGCAAAGATATTTCCGTGAATGTCATTTATCAATACAAAAATGTTTATCTTTGCATTGATATTATCAATCAAGGAGGGAGTATGACACTTCAGCAACTACGCTATATCATTGCTATTGATGATTATAGGCACTTTGGAAAAGCGGCCGAGTCCTGCGGCCTTACCCAGTCTACACTGAGCCTCATGGTCAAAAAACTGGAGGAAGAACTGGATGTACTCCTGTTTGACAGGGATGCGCATCCAGTTGTGCCAACAGAAATCGGCCGGAAAATAATTGACCGCGCAAAGGTGGTCCTCTATAATGTAGAGCAGATTACGGAAATGACTCGCTCTGAAAAAGAAGTGCTTTCAGGGCCTCTGAGTATAGCTCTCATTTCAACAGTGTCACCGGTACTTGTGCCCGGTCTTTTCAAGTATTTCGGCAACAATTACCCGTCAATATCCCTTCAAACAGAGGAGATGCTCACCAGCACCATCAAGGATAAACTCCGTAAGGCCGAGGTTGACATGGGTATTCTGGCCGGGCCTGTGAATGATCCAGACTTTCTGGAAATTCCGCTCTATCATGAGCGCTTCCTGGCATACGTTTCACCGGAAAACCCGTCCTTTGCCCTGGAAAGCATAAGGACAGAAAGCCTTCTGAGGCAACCCATCTGGATTATACGTGACGGCTTAAGGCAGTTGCAACCAGGGGATTTCAGCGAAAAAGAGTTTACCTATGACCGTTTCTTTGAGGGAGGCCGCGTGGGTATCCTGATTCAGGTTGTCAACGACAACGGCGGCATTACAATAATCCCTGAGACCCATAAGGATCTCATAATGTACAGCCAGCAACGCTGTCTTAGGCCCATTGTGGACCCCGTCCCCGGCCGTACAATTTCCCTGGCAATCCGCTCAGACTACATCCATGAGGCCAAGCTGAATGCCGTTGCCTCTGCCATCCGTCACATCATCCCCGGCGTCCTGCTGGAAAGCGTTCTCCAAAAGGGCCCCCTTGTGCTTTAGAGTTTTACGGCTTTGCGAAGCTTCTTGGGGAGGGCGTTACGGTTCAGGAAAATGTAGGTGGTGTTCAGGGCAATATAGTCCCTTGACATATACCAGATGCCCTGGTAGGGGCCGCGCTTTCCCCAGGTATTCTTAACCAGATAATACGGCTTTCCCTGCTCATCAACTGCCTTTCCAAAGATGAGCATCACGTGGTCGTAGGTAAATGTCCAGTTGTCCCACTGCTCCTGCCTGAGCTCCTGGGTGGGGACAACCCCGTCCGGTAAGTAGGCTATGCATTCCTTTCTGTAGAAATCCCCAGATACGTCTCCGCCCCAGGCAACCGTGTAACCAGCATCAAGCGCCTTGTCAAGAACTGACATAAGTTCATCAATGGGGATGTTATAGCTGGGTTTGAGCCTCCATTTGTAGGGAGCCTCTATTACAAACCACTCATTGAACGGATGATGGGTGTAACTGGTGAGGCTCACATAGTCATCAAGATTGAGTCCAAGGCTTTCGGCA
>JAFZML010000022.1 GCA_017553255.1 Bacteroidales bacterium
CCTGATGTCGTACTTCTCATAGAGGACCTTGCCGTGTTTGCACGTAAAACGCGTATCAGGCCGATTTCACTGCCAACACGGCAAGGAAATCGGCCTTTTTCCTGAAAAACGTTGCCGTGTTGGCACCAAAAACCTCAATAGGAGCATTCTGAGTGCAAACACGGCTGCGGCGCGGCTTAGCGAAGCGAAAGAAGCAACGCATTAAAGCGTTGCTTCTGAAGCGGAGGAAGAGGGATTCGAACCCCCGGTACATTGCTGTACAACAGTTTTCAAGACTGCCGCCATCGACCACTCGGCCATTCCTCCAAACGGGACTGCAAAGATAGGAAAAATTTATTCCTTTGCAAAGAACTTCCAGTGAAAGAGAACTAAATAAATTGCTCCGCAGGTTACGCAACTGTCGGCAAAGTTAAAAACGGGCTCAAAAAACACGTGCCCGCCAAGGCCGGGAACCCAGTCTGGCCATATCCAGAGCGGGAAATAGAACATATCTACAACCTTGCCCTGCATGAAGGGAGCGTATGAACCCAGAGTGGCAACCGTGGTGTAGGTGGACTCACTGAAGATGAGGCCGTAGCACAGGCAGTCCACAATGTTTCCAAAGGCACCTGCGGTAATGAGCGTAAGGCCCACAAGGACTCCCATGGGTACAGTTGAACGTTTCAGTAACTTGGAAATCCACCAGCACAGGGCGCAGAACAGCACAATGCGGAAAATGGTAAGGATGTACTTCCCTATTACGCCGCCGAAAGCCATGCCAAAGGCCATGCCCTTGTTCTCCACAAACACCAGCTGGAACCAGTTGCCCAGGACCGGGATGCTTTCTCCAAGGGTCATATTGGTCTTGACCAGGATCTTTATCACCTGGTCAATAACCACAAGCAGGACTCCAAGCAAGATTAGGAATTTGCCCTTTCCCTTCATAAAGATTCTTCGCTACGCTCAGAATGACAAATTACTTCCTGCCGGTCTTTTCAAGAATTGCCTTTCCTTCTACAGTGGTGGTGGCGTGAGGAACAAGGCGCAGGCGCTCCTTGGGGATGAGCTTGCCAGTGACGCGGCAAATGCCATAGGTCTTGTTCTCAATACGTACAAGGGCAGCCTCAAGGTTCTGGATGAACTTGTACTGACGCTGTGCAAGGGCGCCGGCTTCTTCCTTTGAAAGCTGGAATGCGCCGTCGTCTTCCACTGTCTTGAATGTGGGAGCGGTGTCAAGAATGTCGTTTCCGCCGGCGTGAGTAACTATTTCCCTGAGGGTAGCGTACTCTGCGCGGGCTTTTTCCAGCATCTCGTTGATGATGGTGCGGAATTCCTCAAGCTCTTCGTCGGAATAGCGAGTCTTAGTGTTCTCTTCCATATTCTTATCTTTTAACGGTTAGCTTTATTGTGCCCTCAGTCCATTCAACCTCTGCGGCTTCTGCGGGTGCTGAAGCTGCATTTTCAAGGCCGATAGAAAGGGACAAGGTTTGTGACTTAATATAATCTGAGTACACCTGCAGGGCCTGTGCCAGTGCAGGGTCATCTGAATAGACAACTGTGTGGATGCGGTCCGTGACCTCAAAGCCGGAAGCCTTCCTGAGGTTCTGGATGCGGTTTACAAGCTCACGGGAAAGGCCCTCAAGCCTGAGTTCCGGTGTTACCTCAATGTCCAGGGCCACGGTAAGGGAGCCCTCAGAGGCCACCTGCCAGCCTTCAACGTCTTCTGAAGAAATGGCGTAATCTCCGGGATTGAGGACAACGTCACCTCCGGGAAGCGCAAGGGTATAGGCCTCACCGGCGGTTTCGGCCTTCTGGATGGCCGATATTGTCCCCTGCTCCAGCGCTGCGAACCCCGCGGCAATCTCCTTCATACGCGCGCCGTAGGTTTTGCCAAGCACCTTGAAGTTGGGCTTGATACGGAGCGTCATGATGCCGGAAGCGTCCTCAATGAACTCCATCTCCTTGACGTTGACCTCCGTGAGGATGATGCCCTTGACCTGCGCAAGCTGACGGCGCACCTTGTCTGAGATAACGGGAATCATCACCTTCAGAAGCGGCTGACGCACGGGGATGTTAACCTTCTTGCGGATACCAAGGATAAGGGACGTAGCCTGCTGAGCCAGCGCCATACGCTCTTCCAGGTCCTTGTCTATGGCCTCTTCACAAGGCTCCGGCATAAGGGTGAAATGCACAGATTCTTCGCTGCGCTCAGAATGACAACTGTCATCCTGAGGAGCCGAAGGCGACGAAGGATCTGTCAAATCCAGATAGAGCTGGTCCATGAAGAAGGGCGCAATTGGAGCTGCAAGGACGGCTACATCTACCAGCACCTTGTAAAGGGTGGCGTAGGCGGCTTCCTTGTCAGGGGTCATCTCCCCTGCCCAGTAACGCTGGCGGTTAAGACGGACGTACCAGTTGGAGACGTCGTCGCAGACAAAGGCCTCCAGGATACGGCCGGCGGTTTTCACGTCATAATCCTCATACGCAGCCCTCACGTCACGGATGACGGTATTGAGCTTTGAAAGAATCCAGCGATCAAGTTCAGTTAATACAGGGGGCTCTGCCCCCTCATACACCCCCGCGGCCTTTTCGCCTTTCCAACTTTGCTGCGCAAAGTCACGGCCCGGCCGGGCGCCTGCAGGCGCCTTGTCCTCCGACTCAGCATTTGGACACCAGCCGTCAATATTGGCATACCTTGCGAAGAAGGCGTAGGTGTTGTAGAGCGTTCCAAAGAACTTGCGGCGGACGTCAGAGACGCCGGATTCGTCGAACTTGAGGTTATCCCAGGGCTCTGCGTTGGTGAGCATGTACCAGCGGAGGGCATCGGCCCCATAATTATCCAGAGCCTGGAAAGGATCTACGGCGTTTCCAAGACGCTTACTCATCTTGTTGCCGTTCTTGTCAAGTACAAGGCCGTTGGAAATAACCCTCTTGAAAGCGGGCGTGCCGCTTATCATGGTGTGGATTGCATGGAGGGTATAGAACCAGCCGCGGGTTTGGTCCACTCCTTCCGCAATGAAATCTGCGGTAGCGCCAAAGCACGGCTTTCCAAGGTTCCTGAGGCCTTCCTGGGCATAAGGCATGGCGCCGGAGTCAAACCAAACGTCTATAAGGTCTGTCTCACGGGTCATCTTTTTGCCGGAAGCGGATACAAGGAAGATGTAATCCACGTACGGCCTGTGAAGGTCTATCTTATTGTAGTTTTCAAGGCTCATGTCCTCCGGGTCAAAGCCCTTGTCCCTGAGGGGATTGGAGGCCATGATGCCGGCGGCAACAGCCTTGTCAATTTCATTGTACAGCTCTTTGACGGAGCCGATGCAGATTTCCTCTTTGCCGTCCTCAGTGCGCCAGATGGGCAGCGGAGTGCCCCAGTAGCGGCTGCGGGAAAGGTTCCAGTCCTGGATATTTTCCAGCCACTGGCCGAAGCGGCCTGTGCCGGTACTGGCGGGTTTCCAGGTGATTTCCTTGTTGAGGGCCACCATTTCATCCTTCACGGCCGATGCCTTGATGAACCAGCTGTCCAGCGGGTAATACAGCACAGGAAGGTCCGTGCGCCAGCTATGGGGATAGCTGTGGACGTGTTTCTGGACCTTGAAAGCGCGGCCATCGGCCTTCATCATAACCGAAAGGTCTATGTCCAGGGTGCTTTCTTCATCCACGTGCTCAAAATACTGCTTGTAGCCGGCCTTCACGTACCTGCCGGAGTACTCCTTATATGAAGGATCTACAGTTGCGGCAAAGGCGGGATCCATATCTTCAAGGCGCATGAAGCGGCCCTGGCGGTCTACCTGAGCCTGGGGATTGCCGTCCTTGTCTATGGGCATGATTGCGCCGATGCCAGCGGCTGCGGCAACGCGTTTATCATCGGCACCGAAAGTGGGGGCAATGTGCACTATACCCGTACCGTCACTGGTGGTGACATAATCTCCGGGGATTACGCGGAAGGCGTCACCGTCAGGCTTGAACCAGGGAATGAGCTGATGATAGCGGATTCCCACCAGGTCTTTTCCCTTAAAGCAGCCTTCCAGCACCTTGTAGGGCACAATTTTGTCTCCCTTCTCATATGCTTCCAGGGGGATTTCCGCGCCCTTAGGATTGAACCAGGCGCCAAGGAGGTCCTTTGCAAGGACATACACTGCGGGAGCGCCGGTGTAGGGGTTGAAGGAGAGAACACGGATGTATTCAATCTCAGGACCTACGCAAAGGGCGGTATTTGAAGGAAGTGTCCAGGGGGTGGTGGTCCAGGCAAGGAAGTATGCGGGAACGGTTTCCGTGCCGTAGAGAGGCTGGGAAGCGCCGTCCTTTATGATCTCAAACTGCACAGTGGCAGTGGTGTCACTCACATCCTTGTAGCAGCCGGGCTGGTTAAGCTCATGGGAACTGAGGCCAGTGCCGTCTGTGGGGCTGTAAGGCTGGATGGTATAGCCTTTGTACAGCAGGCCCTTTCCGTAAATCTGTTTGAGAAGGTACCACAGGGTTTCAATGTAGCGGTTGTCGTAGGTAATGTAAGGGTCCTTCATGTCTACCCAGTAACCTACGCGCTCTGTCATGTTTTCCCACTCTGCGGTATATTTCATGACTTCCTTGCGGCACGTGGCGTTGTATTCATCCACGCTCACTTTTGTGCCTATATCCGCCTTAGTAATTCCAAGCTTTTTCTCTACGCCAAGCTCTACGGGAAGGCCGTGGGTGTCCCATCCCGCGCGGCGGGCAACCTTGAATCCGGTTTGGGTTTTGTATCGGCATATAGCATCCTTGATGGAACGTGCCATTACGTGGTGGATGCCGGGCATTCCGTTTGCAGAAGGCGGACCTTCAAAGAATATGAACTCAGGGGCGCCCTCACGAAGTTCAAGCGACTTCCCGAAGGCGTTTATCCTTTTCCATCTCTCCAGGACATCTTTCCCTGTTTGGGTAAGGTCCAATCCCTTATATTCTTTGAATGTCATATAATTTTTCCTAATTTTGCATTGCCGATTTTTGAACTACAAAGATAATCAAATAAACTGGTATACGCAAAGAATGAACGTACTTGATATAGTGATTCTTCTGCTCTTCCTGCCGGGCATAATCCGCGGCATATCAAAGGGTTTCATAGAGCAGGCCGTTTCCCTGGCCGGAATAGTGGCCAGCGTATGGCTGGCATTCAGGTTTTCAAGCCTCCTTTCAGAGAAACTGAAGGACTTTATCACCATCCCGGAAGGGGCCCTCAAGATAGTTGCCTTCATCATTATCCTTGTTGCGGTTTCAATACTGGTATTCATTGTGGCAAAGCTACTTACGGGGGTTATCAAGATGGCAAACCTAGGCTGGATTAACCGCCTTCTTGGGTTCATCCTTGCCATAGCGGTTTCCGCCGTAGTCCTGGGTCTTGTGGCCATTTTCTTTGACAGCATAAACACAAAGTTTGAACTTGTCACCAGCCCCGTCCTCACGGAATCCGTGCTGTACGGTGCCCTGAAGGATTTCGGCTACGCCGTGTTCCCCTATCTGAAAGAATTTGGAGAGATGGCTTCCGAGCAGGCAGTCAATACTGTATAACTATGGCCAGGATACTCCTTATAGAAACTTCAACTGCGGTTTTGTCCGTTGCACTGGCCCAGGACGGCGTAGTGGTTGCATCGCGTGAATGCCATGAGCCCCGCCTTCAGGCATCACTCACCGCTCCCCTTGTAAAAGAAGTACTTGATTCCCAGGGGCTTAAGGTGGCAGACTGTGATGCCATCTGCGTGGGCAAAGGCCCCGGCTCCTACACCGGCCTTCGTGTTGGCGTATCCACCGCCAAGGGCCTTGCCTTCGGCGCCGGCCTCCCCCTCCTTGCCGTTGGCTCCCTGGATGTGCTTGTGGCAGGGGCACGTGAGATTCTCTCGGCCTCCGGCCTCGGAATGACAAATGACATACCTGGAGAACGTAATTCTGTCATACCGAGCGAAGCGAGCGTATCTCATATCGTCCCTATGATCGACGCCCGCCGCATGGAAGTATACACCGCCGTGTTCTCCCCTTCCGGAGAGCAGCTCACGCCGGTTGAGGCCAAAATTATCGGCCCGGAATCCTTTGCGGAATATTTGGAACAGGGTCCGGTTGTTTTCATTGGTGACGGCGCGCTGAAATGCCGTGAAGTCATCACCCACCCCAACGCCCGTTTTGTTGAGGCCTGGCCCCTTGCCGCCAACATGGCTGCCCTGGCTCAGAAAGCCTATGATGAGGGCCGCTTTGAGGACCTTGCATACTTTGAGCCCTTCTACCTCAAAGATTTTGTGGCCACCGTCTCTCGCAAGTCCATTTTACCTGGCGCATAACCTTCTCCTAATCAATGACTTACACAAAGTCGGGTGCACCTGGAGGTGCACCCGACTTCTTATAATTCGCTGAGAGTCAGCAACTTACGCGCCAGCGCAGATTACAGCTTTTTACGGAGGTAGGAGCGGATATCGGCCGCACTACGCACATTGGCGGCGGCATCAACCTCTCCATTCACGATGAACCATGCCATGGGAAGGCTTGTGACGCCATAAAGGCCGATGTAAGGAGACTCTATGCCCCGGATATCGCACACGTTCACCCACGGGAGCTTCTGGTTGCGCATAGCCTTGCCCCATTCGGCCTTATCAACGTTCAGGGACACGGCATAAATCTCGAAGCCCTTGGGGTGGAACTCCTCGTAAATGGGCTTCAGGGCATCCAGGTTGAACATTTTCTGCTCTGCGGTGGTGGCCCAGAAGTACACCATGGTAACCTTGGATTCCGCCTCAGAGAGCTTTACCTTCTTGCCGTCTACGCCGGGAAGCTCAATATCAATGTATCCAACCTCCTGGGCCTGATTGATTCGGGCCGATAATTCCATCTCTGCAATCCTGCGGTTTGCCTCTTTCTCAAGGGCCTTCACGTAGCGGGACTCAGGATAGACGGTTTTGAGGGAATCGCAGATATTGCGCATGAGGAGGCCGTCAGTGGGCTGTGCGAACACGGGAAGGCCGTCGTTGAGTTTCTGGAAGAACACCGGCACAACGGTAAGTGAATGGGAATGGCCAATCACATACTCCACGCGGTCACGGTAATACTCAATATAGCGGCGGGTGATGGCGGCGTTGCCACGGAGAGGGTTGGTGATGATGCGGGAAATGTCCCTCACGCACGCATTGTAAGCGTTTTCAACCTTCTGGAGATTGAGGGTTTCCTCACTCCCCTCCACCTTATAGGCGCCAAGGGTATCAGTTTCAACACCCACTACGTCTCCCTTCTGAAGAAGAAGGGACGCAACCTGGCGGTCCTTATAATAAAGGTATACGAACTCCGGCTGGGCCTCCTTTATGTCCATAGTGTAGTAGAAGGCGCCGTCTTCCTCGGTCCTGAGGGTATCCAGCACCTGGAAACGGTTCACGTCCAGGAGTTTGACGATGAGTTCCGACTCAGGGCCGTCCTTGAGAATACCGTTGATGTACGTTTTCTCAGGATCACAGGAGAAAAGCACGGTGCAAAGAAGCGCACCAAGGAGAATGCGGCTAAAGTTTCTCATACTCTGCAAAAATTTTAGCGGCAATTACCTTCATCTTCTCAGGCTCAAGCTGCAGCTTTGCCTTACGGAAATCAAGGTCTCCTTCCGTCTGGAGAGGCACCAGATGTATGTGAGTATGAGGCACTTCCATACCAAGGACGGCAACGCCAACCCTCTTGCAGGGAACGGCGGCCTTCAGCGCCACGGCAACCTTGCGGGCAAAAGCCCACAGGCCCTCATAAGTAGCCTGGTCCAGGTGGAAAATGTAGTCATCCTCAACGTGCTTGGGGATTACCAGCGTATGGCCCGGGGCCAGCGGGGAAATATCCAAAAATGCGTAGAAGTCCTTGGACTCTGCGCACTTATAGGAAGGAATTTCACCGTTTGCTATTTTCGTGAAAATTGTAGCCATGTTACAGGGAAATTTCCAAAATTTCAAACTTCATGACACCGCTGGGAACCTTGGCCTCAACAACCTCACCCTTAGCGTGACCCATAAGGGCTTTGCCGATAGGAGTGGTGGCAGCCAGCAGGCCCTTGGAGAAATCCGCCTCACTTTCCGGGACAATCTGGAAGTTCATGACCATTTTGTTGGCAAGATTCTTCACCTTCACCTTTGAAAGGAGCTGGACAGCATCGGCCGATAATTTGCTCTCATCAATAACGCGAGCGTTGGCCACCTTCTCCTTGAGGCGAGCGATTTTCACCTCCAGAAGGCCCTGAGCGTCACGTGCGGCGTCATATTCCGCATTCTCAGAGAGGTCTCCCTTCTCCCTTGCCTCTGCAATTGCAGCAGCTATTACCGGCCTCTGGGCCAGTGCATCGGCGAGTTCTTTCTTGATCTTGTCCAGACCCGCCTGAGTCATCATTTCGATTGCCATATATACGTTTTTTTGTTTGTCAAAAAAAGTTGCAACGACCCTTTGAGGCCGTCGCAGTTTATTTCTATGCAAAGATAGCAATTACTTTTTACAATTCAAAGCATCCTGCACCAGCTGCTCCCGGAGCGCTTCCAGCGAAGGGAACTTGCGCTCGTCGCGAAGGCGGCGCAGGAAACGCACCCGCAGCGGCAGGCCGTAAATGTCTTCATCAAAGCCAAGTATGTGAGTTTCAATGGTTCTGGCAGTGCCACCAACAGTGGGCCTTGTGCCGATATTGCACATTCCCCTGAACACATTCCCCGTCACCTCCACATTCACCGCATAAACCCCGTTTTGCGGGACCAGCTTCAGCGGCTCATACAGCTGCATGTTTGCCGTAGGAAATCCTATAGTTCGGCCCTGATGATTACCAGCCACAACCACTCCGTGCAACCCGTACTCATACCCCAGCATGGCGTTTGCCTCCTCTATCTCCCCTGCCATCAATGCCTTACGGATCAACGTAGATGAAATAGGAGATTCTTCGCTTCGCTCAGAATGACAGACAGGTTTTACCGTGATTACTGGCAATGCATCCGTGCGCGTTGGGCTGGTGATGGCTGAAGCTTCAGCCGCCTGGAAGACGGATGCATATTCCTGAGCCGTTTTCCCGTC